>DATBNA010000077.1:0-2337 GCA_036554545.1 Hyphomonadaceae bacterium | reverse complement strand
AGGGTTTTGTAACCGAACCACCCTGGACCCTCCGGTTTCACTCCCCGGAGGCAATGCCGTCAGAGTTAGCTTCGCCTTGCAACCGATGACGGGTCTGCGGGTCTTACCGCTGGGCCACGCCCCAGTCGCAACTGGCTTCCTCGCCAGGCTCACATGTCCTGACGCCCTGACGGCCACGCCGGCCGCCGCCCTTTCATCCCGAAGCTCCGGTCGACCTCGAAACCTCCCTCCGAAAGGGCATGTGCATCATCACTCACGTCTGAAGGTGTGGGATAACTTTTCCATCGGTTTCCGGCAGAGCTCTGGAATCGCTGGAGAACTTCGCGAAACGGCCGCGAGAAATATGGGGAGTTCGAGCGGTTTTCCTGCAGCTGATGCCGGTGAGCCCACCCTCGTGGTTCGACGGAGGCCGCATTCGGCGGCTGTTCACCATGAGGGCAGTGCGCACAGGCCTTGGCTAGTTGTTGCGCGCCGGAGCCTCCGGCTTCGCTTCGGCGACTGGCGGTGGCGGCGGTTCGGCGGAGTTCTCGAAGATGCGACGGAGCACGCCGGGGGCGACGGCGGCGACGGGGTTGATCGAGACCTGCGCCTTCGCGAACGTGCCGCGCACCGAATAGGTCGGCGCGAAAACGCCCTCGCCTTCGCGCGAGACGAAGATCTGGCCGATGAGCGGCAGACCACCGAGCAGCGAGTTCACGCCGAAGGATGGCACGAGCACGCCATCCAGGCTGAGCTCCTTCGAGTTCGGCGCAATCCATCCACGAGCGGTGATGCCCATGGCCGGCCCGCGGGCGCGAAGGTCCGGCAGGTCAATGCGCCCGCTATTGATGCGCACCGGCGCGTCCACGCGCTCGAATAGAACGCCTTCGCCCGACAACACGTCGGCAAGGCCGCGCAGGCTTGCGAGCGAGAAGATCTGGGCGACCAGCGGAGCATCCTTCAGGCGAACATCGGTCATCACGATGTTTGCCTCACCATTCGATCCCTCGAACGTTCCGTCGAGCGACAGCTTTCCGCCGATCAGGTAGTCCGCCTTGAGCAGCACGCGTGCGCCGAAGCCCGCATCGTCGGAGCGGACGGCTACGGTCCGCTTCTCGCCGCTCGTTCCGATCGTCACATTGAGGTTGGCGTTTTCGGAAATCCGGCCTGTCACCGTTCCGGCGCGAGGGCCGCGCGCATCGACCGCCATCGCAACCTTCGCGCTGGTGATCTCGGCATTCTCGCGCAAGCGCAGCTTGTCGGCGTTGAGCTGAACGTCGAACACGGGACCCGGGTCGGGCGCAGGGCCTACGGGCTCGCCGTGCATGTCAGTTCCGCCGGACATGCTGAGGATACTGTCCATGAACGGGCTCGCGTCGAAATAGGGGCCATTCACGACGAGGCGGTAGCCGCCGTCCTGCCTGCGTGTGACGCCGCCGCGCAGATCGACGCTGTCGCGCGAGAAGATGCGCTCGATCATCGCCGTTTCGAGCGCACCGGCCTTGTCCATGTGCGCTTCGCCGATCAGTTCGAGCCCATCGGCGCGGATATCGCCGGTCACCACAGCCGTGCCGTCGTCGTCCTTGCCATAGCGGAACGAGCCCTTGGCCGCAGCGTCGTACTTCTTCCGCCAGCCCAGCTCCGCCAGGTTGAGCTGCGCCGGCGTGAAGTCGAGGTTCGCCGTGATGGACGCAAAATCGCGTCCGCCCGGGCCGGATGCCTGGAGCTGAACCGCGGCCTCCCCCTGCATGAAGTTGCGCGCCGCAAGACCGAAGGCGTTGAGCAGATCCGGCGTCACACGCGCGGTCGCCGTCAGCTCGGAGCCCTTCGAGCCCTCTGCGAAACGCTCTTTCCAGTCGAAGACCACAGGCGCCGGACCGAACTTGCCGGCGCCGGCGATGGTCAGCATTTCGCGCGTGATCTCGAACGTCACGTCGGAGTCGGTGAGGCCGAAGCCGGCGGCGAGGTCCGGCGCGCCTGTTTCGCGGAAGCCGCCCTTGATGGTGTAGGCGATTGCTTCGTCCGGAACGTCGTCGAGCATCGGCCGTGTAACGTGTAGATCTATTCCGCCCGTACCGCGCATCTGCTCGACGGCGAGACCATAGCGCGATCCCACCTTCAGGTTCGACTGGTCGAGCACGCGCATCATCTGGCCGAGATCGCCGCGGCCAGTCACCTTGACGTCCATCACCGCGCCCTTGGGCGCGAAGCGCGGCAGGGCGATCCTGCCTTCGTCGACCTGCCAGGTGTTGAGGCGACCGCCGCTGACATCCACGACGAGGCTGTTGCCGCGCAGCAGACCGCGACCGCGCACGTTGGTGACGGGCGGGAAGTCGTCGAGGAATTTTACCGTTGCGT
>DATBNA010000053.1:0-2415 GCA_036554545.1 Hyphomonadaceae bacterium | reverse complement strand
TGTGAGACCGCCTCGATCGGATTGTTCACCGAGGAGTTGACGTGCTTGCCGACCAGCTGCACAGCCACGGCGCCGCCGCCCGCGTAGGGAATGTAGGTAAACTTCTTGGGTGCGGTCAGCTTCTCCAGCGCGACCGTGATAATCTGGTCTTCCTGCTTGGAGCCGGTGCCGCCCATCTTGAAGGCCTTGTCGTCGCCGGCCTTCACCGCCTCGATGTAGTCCTTCGCGGTGTTGTAGGGCGTATCGGTAGGCACCCAGAGAACGAACTGGTCGAGCGCCAGCATGGCGACCGGCGTCAGGTCCTTCCAGCTGAAGGGGACGCCGGTGGCGAGCGGCGTGGTGAACAGGTTCGACAGGGTGATGATGATGTTGTGGGGATCGCCAGCGGTCTTCTTCACCTCCAGGAAGCCTTCCGCGCCCGCGCCTCCCGCCTTGTTCAGCGTGACGATGGGCTGCTTCGCGAGATTGTTCTTTGCCACCACGCCCTGGATGAAGCGCGCCATCTGATCGGCGCCGCCGCCGGTGCCGGCCGGGATGATGAACTGGATCGGCCGGGTCGGCTCCCATGCCTGCGCGGCCGCCGGCGGCGCTTTCATCAGCAGCGGCGCAGCCAGCGCCCCAATGCCGACGGCGATCGCGCCGAAAGTGCCGGCCCAGCCCCGGCTTTCTTGGAATTGCGCCATGGTTCTTCCTCCTTGTGGTTTTGCTTTGCGCCCGTGGGCCTCGTCCGCGAACGGCCCCGTCACCGTTCGCGATCCACGACCGCCGCTCCGGCGGGCGCCGGAACCGGTCGGGAATTCGCTTTGCGCAACCTGTCCTGCAGCCAGGTCACCGCCGGCCAGAACAGCAGGATCATGCCGAGCGTCATGATCGAGCCGACCAGCCAGTTCGACCAGAAAATGGTCAGGCTCCCTTGCGAGGAGAGCATGGCCTGCCGGAACGACTCTTCCGCCTTGTCGCCGAGCACGATCGCGAGCACCAGGGGCGGAAGCGGATAGCCGAGCTTGGTGAAGATGTAGCCGGCCACGCCGAACACCAACATCATCCAGACGTCGAATATGCTGTTGTGGACCGTGTAGGCCCCGACCGCGCAGATGACGAGAATGACCGGCGCGATGATGGAGAACGGCACGCGCAGGATCGCGGCGAACAGCGGCACGCAAGTGAGCACCACGATCAGGCCGACAACGTTGCCGAGATACATCGACGCGATCAGGCCCCAGACGAAGTCCTTCTGCTCCACGAACAGCATCGGCCCGGGCTGCAAGCCCCAGATCAGCAGGCCGCCGAGCAGCACCGCAGCGGTGGGAGAACCTGGAATGCCCAACGTCAGCATCGGGAGCAGCGCGCTGGTCCCGGCCGCGTGCGCCGCCGTCTCGGGCGCCACCACGCCTTCCAGCTCGCCTTTGCCGAAGTTGTTGCCATTCCTGGAGAAGCGCTTGGCGAGCCCGTAGCTCATAAACGACGCCGGCGTCGCTCCTCCGGGTGTGATGCCCATCCAGCAGCCGATGACGCAGCTGCGGATCGATGTGGCCCAGAATTTCAAAAGCCGCTTCCAGGTCTGGAGCACGGCGTTGAGCCGGATCACCGCCTGACTACCCTGGAACTTGAGGCCGCTCTCCATGGACGAGAGGATCTCGCCGATCCCGAACAGGCCTATGACGGCAATCAGGAAGTCGAAGCCGACCAGCAGCTCGTCGTGGCCGAAGGTCATGCGCAGCGTGCCGGTCATCTTGTCGAGGCCGACCGAGCCTAGCGCGAAGCCGAGGCACATGGCGGCCAGCACCTTGAAGGGTGATCCTCGCCCCATGCCGACAAAACTCGCGAAAGTTAAGAAAAACACTGAGAAGAACTCGGCGGGCCCGAACTGCAGAGCGAACTTGGCAATAACGGGGGCCAGGAAGGTGATGAGTATCACCGCCACCAGCGCCCCAACGAAGGAGGACGTGAACGCGGCGGTCAGGGCTTCGTCGGCTCGGCCCTGCTGGGCCATGGGATGGCCGTCGAAGGTGGTCGCCACCGACCAGGGTTCGCCAGGTATGTTGAATAGAATCGAGGTAATGGCTCCTCCGAACAACGCTCCCCAGTAGATGCACGAGAGCATGATGATCGCCGAGGTCGGTGGCATGCTGAACGTCAGTGGAAGCAGGATCGCCACGCCGTTCGCGCCGCCGAGCCCTGGCAGCACGCCGATCACGGTGCCGAGCGCGACGCCGACGATCGCGAAGAAGAGGTTCTCCGGCTGCAGCGCGACCTGGAAGCCGAGGAGCAGGTTCTCGAGGCCCATCGTCCTCGCTCACTCGGCGGAAGCGGCGGTCATGTGCGAGAGCGGGTGGCGTCTAATCAACGAGCTCCACGGAGCGGAAAAGCCCAACGGCGTGACTTCACGAGCCCAAACGACGCCAGGCGCGGGCG
>DATBNA010000263.1:0-9206 GCA_036554545.1 Hyphomonadaceae bacterium | reverse complement strand
GCTCTGCAGCAACTTCAAGGAAGAAGTGCGGGCGCTTGCGGTCCCAGAAGTTACCAATCCAGCCGACGACCAGCGTGTTGGACGGCCATCCAAACTCCTTGACGATCGCGTCCCGCGCCGTCTGCCGGTCGAAGCGGACGTCGATTTCGAAGGGGTTGAGTTCCTTAACCACATCACGGCGCCAGCCCATGATCGCTGTCGTCGTGCTGTCTGAAACAGCCGTGACTGCGTCCGCGTAGCTCAGCGAAAGCAGGTGAGGCGGCCACCACAGCCTGTTCAACGCATGATGCTGGTAGACGACGCCGAAGCCCGCAAGCTTCGCGGCAAGCCCCCATGACCGGAGGGTGTTGATGTCATTGCAATGAACTATGGTTCCGCCAGCCGTCGCTTCAGGCTGGAGGATGCGCCGGCGCCGTTGTGCGCGGGTAACGTCTGTAACTGCGTTGTTGCGTCCAGTAGGCGCTTCCCCTGAAGTGACGGCCCGCATTCCGCGCTTTCGCGCCTCCTGCATGATCAGCGTATCTTCGGGGCAAACAATGGCGCATTCGATCTGGAAATCGCGCTGCAGCGCGTTGGCCAGCGTAAAGGTCGCGACATGACTGCCGCCCAGTTCCGCTCCACGGAACGGAAAGATCACTCGCTGGACCATCCTCGGCTTTCCACTTCCTCACGCCCGACCAGCGCCGCTCGCGGTTGATATAGATCGGGAAAATGTTCCGGCGCGTCGGACGATCCAGGCCGCTACAGCTCTAGAATGACCGCTCGGCGACGCGGACCGTGTCGCCCGGCCCGATCCAGGTGGCGGCCGTGACCGACACAGGCACTTCCCGCGCAGAGCCTTCGCGGGTGACGTAGACCATCCTGTCATTGGCCCGGTAGGTGAAGCCGCCAGCCGTAGCCACCGCCTTCGTCACGGTCATGCCGATGGCGTAGGGGTACTGACCAGGCTTGTTGATTTCACCCAGGATATAAAATGGACGGTAATTCAGAACGTCGATGCTCACGCGCGGCGTGCGGACCATCCCGGTTTCTGACAGCTTTTCCTGGACGGCGGCCTGGAGCAGCACCGGCGTGAGCCCGCCCGCCCGGACTTCGCCGACAAGCGGCATCGCCAGCCCGCCATTGTTCGAGACAGTGAATTCTCCCGACAGGTTTTCCTCGCCGAAGACAGTAACGCGCAACTTGTCGCCTGGCCCGAGTTTGTACTCATGGCCCGTCTCGACGACGTAGGCGCCCTCGCCGCGAGGCAGCGGCGCGCTGTTGCATGCGCAAAGCGCCAGAAACGCAGCCGCTAGAGCAAGTCGAAATCCTTCAATGGCTTGAAGCTTCATGGTTGGGGTCCCGATGATCTGTACACAGAGCTAGAAGCCCATTCGGGACGGCAAAGGGCTCATCGTGAAAATTCTGCACCTGAGTGCCGGGGGAACCCGGTTGTGCGTTGATGAACGACGCCACGACAGAAACAGCGGCATTCGTGCTCCAGCGATGACGCACGCTGAACACGCTGCAGAATTGCTGCTGCGCTGCGGAACCGCTCAATCGAGCAGGCGTTAACCGCGCTAAGCGCGCCGTGACGGATGCTGCGCGCAAATGCGCATGAGGCTATGATGGATTTCGGTGGGGCAGCGCCAGTTGCTGGCGGCGCCAGACTTCTTCAACCCCCGCCGTCGCTTGCCGATCCGGTTGCCGAGAGCTTCGACTTTCGTCCGCCTCCAATAACACAGATGTATGCGGCTGCCCCGCCGCGTCGCGTCGACCGCATCGTCGGTGGTCCGGCCAAGCGGGCCTTCGACATACTGGCTTCCGCAGCCGCGTTGACGGTGCTTTCACCAGCGCTGGTGCTGGTCTGGGCGGTGATCCGGCTGGAAAGCCCAGGTCCCGGCCTGTTCCGCCAGCGCCGCGGCGGGTTCCAGGGCCGGCCATTCTACATTCTGAAGTTCCGAACGATGCGCACCTGCGAAAGCCGTAGCATCGCCCAGGCAAGAGAGAGCGACGACCGGACGACTGCCATAGGGCGTTTTCTCCGCAAGAACAGCATCGACGAACTCCCCCAGCTCATCAACGTGCTCCTGGGCGACATGTCGATCATCGGGCCGCGACCCCACGCGCTCGCTCATGACCGCCAGTTCGCTACCGTCGACCGACGCTACATGGGGCGCCATCATGCGCGGCCCGGCATTACCGGCCTCGCGCAGGTGTCGGGCTCCCGCGGCCCCACCGACACCAACGAGAAGATCATCCAGCGCATGCTGTTCGATCTCGAATACGTGACGAAATGGTCGTGGCGGATGGATGTCGAGATCCTGCTTCGGACCGTCCGTGTCGTTCTCAAGGACCGCAACGCGTTCTAGGACGCCGGCTCTCGCCCTGCGAACCTGCGCCGCTTCTTATCCCAGGTAAAAATCCGTCAGCTCTCGCGCGCGTAATAGCCGGAGAACGCCTTCGAATAGTAGAGGCCGTCATAGAAGGACCGGCGACCGGCGCGCGTATCGACCCGATTGAGCGCAACGCCCAGTACGCGGGCCCCGGCGATTTCAAGCTGCGCGATGGCCGCCGCGAGCGCCCGGGCAGGGGTCTTGCGCGCCCGCGCCGCCACCACCACGGCGTCAGCCATGGATGCAACCATGCGCGTATCCGCAACGGCAAAGATCGGCGCGCAGTCCAGCACGATCAGGTCGTACTGCTTGCGCAGCTCCTCGATGAGCTCCTCCATCGCGCCCCCGCTGAACAGGTCCTTGGAAGTCAGAGTCGAGGCCGGCAGGACATGGGCGCCGGACTGTTCGTCACAGCCAACCACATCGCGCCAGTGGCGCTCGCCGGACAGCACCTGCTGCAGACCTTCCGATGGATCGATCCCCAGAACCGTGTTCACCGACCGCATGCGGATATCGCAATCGATGACGATGGCCTTCTGGCCGCCCATAGCCGCCACGCGGGCAAGACCAACCGAAAGCGTCGTCTTGCCTTCGCCGGGCATGGCGGAGGTAATGGCGACAACCTTGTTGGCTGGCTGGTTGGACAAAAGGATCGACGCCTGCAGCACCCGGAAAGCTTCGGCAAACTGTGACATTCGCTTGGTCAGCAGATAGGCCGTCGGCGTCCTGTTGCGCGCCGGCATGTGCTTGAGGTCGCGTGTCTTCAGGGAGGGGATGGCGACCAGCGCCCGGGCGCCGACCCGTTGTTCCACTTCTTCTGTCGTTTCGACGCTTCCGCGGAACTGCTCGACCAGCAGGCCAGCCAGGAAAGCCAGGATCAGGCCCGCGGCCACGGAAAGCGCGCCGTTGAGCAGCAGATGGGGGGAGCTTGCCGCTGTCGGCGGCCGGGCCGGCGACAGCAGCCGCGCTCCCACGCCCGTCATCGTGCCCTGGCGGGCTATCTCATGATAACGTTGCAGGAAACTTTCATAGACGGACTGGGCAGTCTGAGCATCGGTCTGGAGCGCATCGAGCCGGACCTGGTCGAAGTTTCCACTCACCAGTTCGCCGCGCAGCTCGCCAAGTTCCGCTTCCTGCTTGTTCATCCGGGCCCCGAGTGCATCTGACTCGACTTTGGACTTCGCAGCACTGCGCTGCATCTCATCCTTGATACGAGAGTCGAGCGCCGCTTTCTCTTCCTTGGCCTGCAGCAAGGCGGGATGGTTGGGGCCATAGCGGCTCTCGAGGTCGGCAATACGCTGGGCGACCTCGGCCTCCTTGGCGCGGAAGTCCCGCATCGCGTCATCCATCGAGTTGAGGCTGGAAATCGAGCCGCCCTTCCTCGACATGTCTGCCAGCAGCTCGTACTCCGCCCGCTTCTGCGCATACTCTGCGCGTGTCGCCAGCAATGAACTCTGGATCTGGGCAAGCTGCTGCTCGACCAGGCTGACGCCCTGCGCCGTCAGCAGATTGCGCTGCGCACGGTACTGGGTCGCGGCTGCCTGCTTCTGCTGCACTTCCAACTTGAGCTCGTCGAGCCGGTCGCGGAGCCAGCCATTGGCCTTCTCGGAAGCGTCATAGCGGGCTTCCGACAGGGTTTTGAGGTAGATGTTGGAGAGGCCGTTGGCCATTTCGGCCGAACGCTCGGGCGACTCCGACTCCGCTGTGACTTCGACCACGTAGCTCATCCCGCGCCGACGCACGTCAATGGCGTCCGCAACGGCAAGCGCTACCTCATCTGCGACCGGGCGGACGGCGCGGTCAATCGATTCCGGCCTGGGAAGACGCGCGACGTCAGACGGAAGGCCGTCACTTGTGGATGGCGCCTTGACCTCGATGTTGAACGCGGCCGAGGAGGTCGTATCCACGGAACCGCCCGCGGCAAAAGGCGAATTTCCGGGAGTCGCAGACGCTGTGCGGTCGGATCTCGCGTTAGGAGTCTCAGCGCCGCCATTCTTCAGCGCTGCGTTCCATTCAGGGTCGTGATCGAGTTCGAGCTCGCTGGCGAGGCGCGCAGCAAGGCTGGGCGACTTCAGGGCTTCAATCTCGGAATCAACCGCCGCAGCTTCTGCGCGGGTTCCGGTAACCTGCTTTTCCGGCACGATCTGGTCCGGGTTGGGATTGATCACCAGCAGGGCGGTTGCCTGGTATTTCGGCGTTTGCAGCAACGTGAACAGAACACCGAGCGCCGTAACCGTCAGGAACACGCCGAGGACCAGCCACACCCGGCGCTGGAGCATCGACAGGATGCTGTTGAAGGCGCTGTTCTCCCTCTCGGCAGGATAGCCTGCATACTCGGCCGCGGCGCCGCCTTGTATAACCTGTGATGGTGTACGCGGGTTGTCACGCCTTACGACCAGGCCTGTCTTCTTCTCGTCCATGACAATCCCGACTTTCGCTTCCTCGATCGCGCCTCGATCTTTCCCTGGCGCGAGTCGCCACGATGAAACCGAACCTATCTCGCCGGCGATCCGGGCTATACGCAGCGCCCGGTGCGAGGTTCCGTTCAGAAGCTCCGTGGCCTGACAATATCTGCTTCTTGCGCTCCATACGCTCACGGATCGCGCGCGATGAATGGATGCGCACCATCCGGTCGACAAAACTGTGCAGATGAAATGAATCCAGCTGCCGCCGTTGAAGCCCCGACCGACCGAGCAATATCAGCCCACAGCAGCGCGCGAGGCCTATTGTCTCGCGCGAGTTGTTCATCGCGTCGCAGCCGCCTGCTCGTGTCGCGACGTGCAGGAGATCGGGGCGGACGGCGTCCATGCTGGAAGTGGCATCCCCATCCTTACCGCCTGCGGTTCTGCACACTGCGACAGCGGTTCTCTTCCTGCTTCTGCTGCGCGCCGTTATGATGACCCCTCACGTCTCCGGCAGGCTTTTGCTGGTGATCGTGTGGCTGCGCTACGTGATGCAGGCCTATCACGAGATCACCTACACCGCCGTCGGAGGGGTCAGCATCAACGCGCTGGGATCGCTCGCCGTGTGCGGCGTCGGCGCGATCGTGCTGGCGCGTCAGCTTGGCGGTATCGGGCGGTTCCCGATCATCATTTCATTGCTGATGGTGATTGTGATCAGCGGGCTGATGAACAGTGCGATCCTGCCGGCGGTCGAGACCCTGCTGAAGTGGGGATATTTCGTGATCGTCATGCTGGCGGTGCAGGACTGCATCCGCAGGGATGGCGATGCGCGTATTTTGGGACTGCTGCTCTGGGCGTTTGCGCCGCCGCTGATTTACCAGGCGCTATCTATTGGGCTTGGCGTGAGCAAGGCTACGGAAAGCGACGGTTCTGTCAGCTATATCGGAGGTTATAATCACGAGGCGGCGTTCTCGATCGTGCTGGTGACGTGCTTTGCCGTCGCTTCACTGGCGCCGAAGGTGAATCCCGCAATCCGTATAATCCTGCTGGCGGCATGCTTTGCCGGCGTCTTCGCCGCGAACTACCGCACCTCGCTGATTGCACTTGCACCGCTGGCGTTCGGGTTCTTCGTCTTCGGCATCGCGCGCGGGACAGGGCAGGGACGCCGTATCATCGTCAGCCTGATCGGCCTGATGGCGATGGCCGGTAGCGCCGTCGTCGCCAACATGGTGATGGCGGAGCGGCTGTCCGACCTCAATGCAGTCACCAGCGAAACGGACGATCTCATCCGGCCGCCCGAAGAGTTCACCGAGGCGGAACGGCGGCTGCTGTCCGGCCGCCTTTATGTCTGGAACCAGTATCTCGACGAGTACTCCAGCGGCTCGGACAGGCAACTGCTGCTGGGATTCGGGCCGGATTCCTGGATCGAACGCTTCGGCCTCTATGCGCACAATACGCTCGTATCGTATCTCTATGAATTCGGCCTGGTCGGCGCGACCCTTATCGTCCTCATCTGGCTCGCCATGATCTCGCGAACCTTCCGCGTCCACGACTGGGCGCTGCGAGGACAGCTCATCTGCGCACATGTCGCCTTCATCCTGCTCAACATGGCGACCATGCCGTTCTGGCAGATCGAAGGGCTCATCTTCTACGGCCTGCTGTGCGGTTACACGGTGTGCGTCTCGACCAGGCCTGCCAGGCCCCGGCAGACGCTGCTGCAGGCCTTCCGCCGTCCATCACCCAGGGCCGCCAGCCTTCGGACCCAACCATGAGAATCTGCGCGATCGGTCTTCGGGGCATTCCGGATGTGATGGGCGGAATAGAGACTCACTGCGAACATCTCTATCCGCGCATGGCGCGTCTCGACGACAATCTCGAGATCATCGTGATCGGCCGCAGCCGGTACGCGAAATCGGGAAAACTCTCCAATGTCCGCGTCGTGACCCTCTGGGCGCCTCGCCGCAAAGGGCTGGAGACGCTGGTCCACACACCTCTTGCCATTCTCTATGCGCGGCTCTTCCTGCACCCGGATGTGATTCACCTTCATGCCGTCGGACCAGGCTTCTTCGCGCCGCTGGCGCGTCTTCTCGGGTTCCGGGTGATCGGAACGCACCACGCCGCCGATTATGATCGCCCCAAATGGGGCCGCTTCGGCCGCTGGTTCCTGAAGACCGGCGAAAGGATGCTGGCGAAGTACGCGGACGAGGTGATCTGCGTATCGAATTCGATCGAAGCGCGCTTGTCCTGCGAATACCCGAGACAGAAGGATCGGTTCACCACGATCCGGAACGGCGTGCCGCCAGCGATCTTTAGCGACCGCCCGGAGGAAGGCCTTCTATCATCGCTCGGACTGGAGCGCGGCCGCTATATTCTCTGTGTCGGCCGTCTCGATCCTACCAAGGGATTTCACGACGCCGTCGACGCTTTCCGGCTGGCGAAGCCGCCGGGGATGAAGCTCGTGATCGTTGGCGGATCGCTGGGAAGCGACGTGTATGCCGGCGACCTGAAAGCCTCAGCCCCGCCTGACTGTGTCTTCACCGGCCCGCGGTCCGCCAGAGAGGTGCGTACGCTCTATCGCAATGCCGGCCTGTTCCTCCATCCATCCTATCTCGAAGGTTTCGCGCTGGTCGTGCTCGAGGCGCTCGCCGCCAACGTCCCCATCGTCCTGACCGACATCCCGCCTCATCTCGAAGTCGGCCTCGATGGAGCATCCTACTATGCCTGCGGCGACGTCGAGCATCTTGCCCGCATTCTTGCAGAGGGAGATTACGGACGCCTGCGGTGTTCGCGCCGCGTCGAAATCCTGGAAGAGAACGACTGGGACAACGTGGCGCGACGCCACCGCGACATACTGCTCAGGCGCGTTCCCGGTCAGCGCGCCGGGGAGATTGCGGCGCCGACGCGGTGACGCCCGGGCGTCGCTCCAGCAGGCTCGCGAAGGTGCGCCAGTAGCGCGCCGCGATCGTGTCGATGCGGAAGTCCTCCATCCGGCGACGCGCGACAAAGGCGTAGTGCTGGCGGCGCTCTGGATCGGCCATCCGGAGCATGGCTTCGGCCAGAATGCGCGGCTGCTTCACCGGGACAAGGAGGCCATTCTTCGCCTCATAAATCGACGTCGTTCCGGTCGTCTCGACCTCCTCGAGGATTTCCGCCGGCCCGGATGGACAATCCGTTGCGATCACCGGCAGGCCCAGCGCCATCGCTTCGGCCATGGCGTTGGGAAAGCCCTCGCAATGCGAGCCGGACACGAACAGCTCGGCCCGGCTGATGATTGCGAACGGGTTCTTCGCGTACCCCAGCAGGCGGATGTGGCCGGTCAGACCGAGCTCGGCGATACGCGCTTCGAGTTGCTGCCGGTCAGGACCATCGCCCAGCAGGCAAAGCGGGACATCAGGCTTCGCCAGCGCATAGGCCTCGACGAGATCCTGCGCCCCCTTTGCAGCGGTGAGACGGCCGACGCCGACCATGAAGCGTGGGGGCAGGGGAAATTCCGGCTGCTCGCGTCCGTCCGACGTGATCCGGTCGAGATCGAACGGGTTTGGGATAGCTTCAACCCGCATCGCCGGAACGTCGAAATTGCGAATGAGGTCGCTACGCACGCCTTCGGAGACAGCAATGATGTGGTCGGCGTGCCGGTAGACCAGCCGGGGCATGGCGACTGCAGCCCAGTGCTTCAGGCCGGTATGGCGTTCGGCCAGGTGTGTTGAAAGCTGGGACCGTTCGCTGATGATGACAGGGGCGATGCCCCGCCCGGCGATCACCGCGGCCACGTTCGCCCGCACCAGGAAGCTTACGATCAGGTCCGGGCCGATCTCCTTCAGTTTCCCGCGCAGCTGCCGAATGCTCGGCAGCAGGCTCATCCGGCAGTCGAGGCGGTGAACCTGAACGAAATCCGGCGGCGTCCTGTGCTCCCTCTCGCGGTCGAGCAGGATGAGGTGCGGCTCCCAATCATCCGCCGGCGTCATGTGGAGGAGATTGTTCATCACGCGCTCTGCGCCGCCCGGGCCGAGGGAGTTGATGATGAATACAATCCGGCGCTTCGGCCCTGGCAGGCCGCGCGGCGTATCCGTATCCCGCTTGCGGAATGGAATAATGACGGCCTGCTTCTTCATTCCCGTCCCGAGAGGAAGCCTCGTGGAACCGGCGGCCGCGCCGGAACCCAGAAGCTGCCCGGATCGCGGTCGAACGGGTCGCGGCCGAGCCGCCTGATCCTGATTTCCACGGGATCGTCCTCGTCCTTGCCGACCATCCAGTCCGGAAGCTCGTCGCTCAGTTCGTCGGGGCTGTCGCCGACGCGGCCGAAGCGGCAGTTGTAGTATTCCAGCCGCGCCAGGCCTTCGCCTCCACCGAACCAGAAGCCTCCGAACCGGGGCATGGCTAGCACCGTGCTGTTCGCCATGACGAGGCTGCCGCCATTCCACACACGTAT
>DATBNA010000262.1:0-6227 GCA_036554545.1 Hyphomonadaceae bacterium | reverse complement strand
CGGATTGATCGAAACGTAGAAGTTGCGCTTGGAGGTCGCCAGAGGAATGCCCCTGCGATCAAAAATAGTGCCGCGGTGAGCAGGCGCCGCCTCGAGCCGGATGCGGTTCTCGCGCGCCTTGGTGTCGAACTCCGCCGCACGGAAGATCTGCAGCTCGGCAAGCCGCGCAGTAAGGCCCAGAAAAGCGACGCCGCCGCCCACCATGAACATGTTGCGGCGCGACGGAAACTGATTTCTCCAGTCCCTGCTCATCTTCTCTTACTCACCGCCTGGCTACCCGGATGCTCGCAGGCACGATCACGTAACGGACAAACGGATAGAGAGCCGCCGTCATGAGGAAATCTGTCATGAAACCGGTGCGTGAAAAGCCCGGTCGATTCGCAATGCCGGCGGCGACGCCGAGGGCGATGCCTGCGGCGATCAATCCGCCGCCGACCGCAACGGCCTCGGCAATCACGACGGGAACGCCGCTTGTCGCGTGCCGGTCCCATGCGACCAGCGCGACGCCATAGGCGCACAACAGCGCCAGCGGCCAGGCGCCGACCGGCGCTTCGCCCACAAAATCCATGAAGACGCCTAGCACGATGAGGTTCACCGCAACCCAGACCGACAACCCGAACGCGGCAAGGCCCGCAGCGACCCACAATCCGGCGACCGGCCACCAGATGCCTGCCATGCCGGGCTGCATGCCGAACGCTGTGACCAGTCCGGCAAGCAGCGTCATCAGGATAACCCAGACGCGCCAGGGCCAGGTCATTGCCCGTCTCCCTGCGCCGCCGGTGTAGCTGGCGGCTGCAGCGCCGGCTGTTGCGGCTGCGGCGGTGTTGATGCGGGCGTGGCGCGCGGCAGCGAAGCTGGCGCTGGTCGTGACGGCGCGGCGCCCGGGGCCGCTGATGCGTTCGGCTGCGTGGCGCGCGCCACAGGAGCAACCGACACAAGGTCGCCCTCGGTGTTTCTCTGCGGTTCGCGATCGGCAAGCGCCGGTACAGCCTCCGGCTTGGCGAAATCCGGCGGCGGAACCAGCCGGATGAAATCGACGGGCCCTTGCCGCATCGCAAGGTCGATGGCCCAGCCGGCATCCGTCCGGCGCGCGCGGCCGACGCGCACCCCAAGCGGCGTCTGTCCGTCATCGCCCGACGTGACCCAGATCTCGCCTTCGATGATCTTGTCCGGCGTCTCCGGCTCTTCCAGCATTGCCCCGGCGCCGCCCTGCCCGACGAGCAGCGCACGGTCTCCCGATTGCGATCCCATGACCGGAATGCTGCTGGCAGAATCGCTGACCAGAAGTATGCGGGAAGTGTATTCGCCAACGCGAACGACGCGCCCGACAATCCCGTTCTCGTTGACGGCGGTATAGCCCGCGCGCACGCCGTTGGCGGCGCCGGCATTGGCGATGCGGCTGACGGCGAAGGGGCCGTTCTCCTCGGCGACGACGCGCGCCATCACCGACTGGCCCTGTGTCTCGCCGATGAGCCCGAGCAGCTTCTCATACCGCTCCATGCGAAGCGTCATGGTCTCGGCGAGGTCCTTCCAGCGATGCAGGTCGCGCACCTGCGCCTCGAGCTCGGCGATGCGCGCCTGGTCTTCCTGGCTGCGGCCGAAACCGAACGACCAGCCTTTCACGCCGGACGAAAAATTCGTCAGCCTGACAGTCACTGCATCCATCGAGCGGCGCGACACGTCGATCCCGTTGCGCACCGTCGTGGATGTCTGGATGGCGAGCACGCCGACCATGGCGAGGCCAAGGCCGACGACGATCGCGCGGGCGCCTACGCGCGGCTCGCCGGACCGTCTGCGACCATACCAGGCCATCTATCGCTCCCAGGCCCATCGCCGGGCCAGCAGGATTCTGACGGGTTTCGCCCATCTGGACCAGACCTTTGGGGCCTAGACCTCCGGGGCGAGCACGCCCTTCATCTTTTCGAGGTTCTCGAGCACTTTGCCCGAGCCGAGCACGACGCACTTCAGCGGGTCTTCGGCCACCGTAACAGGCAGACCGGTACGCTCGCGCAGCACGACGTCAAGGTTGCGCAGCAGCGCCCCGCCGCCTGTCAGCACAATGCCCTTGTCGACGATGTCGGCCGCGAGTTCCGGCGGCATCGCTTCCAGCGCGGTTTTCACAGAGTCGACAATCTGTTGCACCGGTTCCGAGAGCGCCTTGGCGACCATCGCCTCGGTGATCTCGATCTCTTTCGGCACGCCGTTCATCAGGTCGCGGCCGCGGATGTCGAGCGACATCCCCTTGCCGTTCTCCGGGGCTTTCGCCGTGCCGATTTCCTTCTTGATCCGCTCGGCCGACGCCTCGCCGATCAGCAGGTTCTCTTCCCGGCGCAGGTAGTTGACGATGGCGTCGTCCATCTTGTCGCCGCCGACACGAACCGAGCGCGAATAAACCAGGCCGCCCAGCGACAGCACCGCGACCTCGGTCGTTCCGCCGCCGATATCAACGACCATGGAACCCGAGGGCTCGTCGATCGGCAGGCCGGCGCCGATGGCGGCGGCCATGGGTTCATAGATCAGGTGGACGGCGCGGGCGCCGGCCATCTGGGCGGATTGATGGATCGCCCGTCTTTCGACGGGCGTCGCGCCTGCAGGCACGCAGATGATGATGACCGGAGCAATGAACGAGCGCCGGACCTGCACCTTCTGGATGAAGCGCTTGATCATCTCCTCGGCGACTTCAAAGTCGGCGATGACGCCATCGCGCATCGGGCGAACGGCTTCCATGTAGATCGGCGTCTTGCCAAGCATCTGCTTGGCTTCCTTGCCGACCGCGTGGACGACCTTGCGGCCGTTCTGGTTCACGTAGGCGACGACCGACGGCTCATCGAGCTGGACGCCATGGCCTTTCACGTAGACGAGCGTGTTCGCCGTCCCGAGGTCGATCGCCATGTCGGTCGACATCAGGCTGAAAAGTTTGCCAAGCATAGGGACGGGGCTCCAGGTGCGCCCGCGACTCAAAGAGCGCGCAGTTTATCAGCTCCCCGTAACGTGTTTGGCGTTTCAAAATCGCTAACGCAATAGCGGCCTGCCAATAATAAATGCGATGATGGAACGCATCGTGCCGAGGCGCTTTCGGACCTCGTTTGATGGTCCTGTCGTCTCGCCGAGGGGCAAAATTTGGCGCCGGACTCGCTCAAGTCTGGTCGAAAATCACGGCACGCATCGTACACGGCTCTCATGAGGCGATCTTTTCGGACGGCACTTGCCAGACAGGGGCGCAACCGGCCAATGGATCGGCCTCGATGCGATTCCTCCTGCCCTCACCTGTCCTGCAATGAGCGACACAGCCGACGGCGCGCCTGATGCGGCCGGCGAGGCGCGGAGCGGGAGGTTTGCCGCCTTCCGGCATTCCTCCTTCGTCCTCTATTTCCTCGCCCGCCTGCTCACCACCTTCGGCGCCCAGATCCTGTCGGTCGCGGTCATCTGGCACATCTATGAGCTGACCCGGTCGGCCCTCTATACCGGCCTTGTCGGGCTGGTTCAGTTCCTGCCGCTTGCCCTGCTCGTCCTCGTCACCGGCACCGCCGCCGACCAGTTCGGCCGCCGCCTGATCATGGGCCTGTCCATCATCCTCGCAGCCGCGTGCGCCGCCGCCATGGCGCTGCTGTCCTGGACCGGGCTGATCACGCCTTTCCTGATGCTGGCCATCCTGGCCGTGTTCGGCGTCGCCCGCGCCTTCCTCGGCCCGGCCTCCTCCTCGCTGGTGGTGGCGCTGGTTCCGACCCGGGACTTCGCCAATGCAGTGACCTGGAACTCATCCGCCTGGCAGGCTGCAACGATCATAGGCCCGGCGGTCGGCGGGCTGCTCCTTGGCCTCGGCGAAGCCGGGTTCGCCAACTGGCTCCGCGAGAACGGCCAGCCTGCCATCGCCGATACGCTGATCGGCCATGGTCCGGAGATCGCCTATCTCACCGGTTTCGTCTTCATGCTGGCCGGGGCGCTGCTGATCTTCTCCATCCCCAAGCCGCGCTCTACCCCTCCGCGCGAGCGTCCCACCCTTCACAACATGCTCGAGGGGTTCCGCTTCATCTGGAAGCAGAAGATCATTCTGGGGGCGATATCACTCGACCTCTTCGCCGTGCTGATGGGCGGGGTCATCGCCCTCCTGCCGATCTACGCCGAGGACATCCTGAAGCTCGGACCCGAGGGTCTTGGCTGGCTGCGGGCGGCGCCCGGCATCGGCGCCATAAGCGTCGCCGCCCTGCTCGCCATGTTCCCCATCCGCGACCACGCCGGGATCATCATGTTCATCTGCGTCGGCATCTTCGGCATCTTCACCGTCGTCTTCGGCTTCTCCACCGTCGCCTGGCTCTCCATCCTCGCCCTCATCCTCCTCGGCGCCGCCGACATGGTCTCCGTCGTCATCCGCGAAACCCTCTTGCAGCTCTGGACCCCCGACGACGTCCGCGGCCGCGTCAACGCCGTCAACTCCGTCTTCGTCTCCGCCTCCAACGAACTCGGCGAGTTCCGCGCCGGCGCCATGGCCCACGCGATCGGCCCCGCCGCCGTCGGCGCCGTCCCCGCCGTCGTCATAGGCGGCGCTGGCGCCATCGCCGTCGCCGCCATCTGGGCATGGATCTTTCCGCAGCTGCGCCGGGCCCGCCATCTCGACGGCAGCGAAGGGGTTGTTTCCTGAGCTTCGGCGACGACGGCTGCCTAGCCAGCCGGCATTGGCAGCACGACGCCGAATGCCGAGCCGCGTCCGGGCTCGCTTTCAACCAGCAGCTCGCCGCGATGGCGCTGAACAACGTGCTTCACGATGGCGAGGCCCAGCCCCGTCCCGGGCCGCAACCCCCTTCCCGGATCGACGCGATAGAACCGCTCCGACAGGCGCGGGAGGTATTGCCGCTCGATCCCCGGTCCGGAATCGCTGACGCGCAGGACCGCAAAGCGCGTGTGGGCGTCCGGCTTGCCGGAACCGGTAACAATCGACATCCGCCCCGCGCCTTCCCACCGGCGGCCTGCCCGCGCCTCGGCCTCATCGCGCGTCAACCCCGTCAGGAGCTCGATCTCGACCGTATCGCCCTCCTCGGAATACTTGATCGCGTTGTCGATCAGGTTCTGCGCCACCTGCGCCAGTTCGTCCCGCACGCCGGTGACGCCGATGTCGACGCCGGCGCCGGTGACATTCAGCTTCACGCCGCGTTCCTTCGCCACCGGCAGCAGCGCGTCCGCCGCTTCCGATACGACGGCGGCAAGGTCCGCCCTTCCTTCCGGCGGCCGGTGCTCCACCAGTTCGATGCGCGACAGCGACAGCAGATCGCTTACCAGCCTGCGCATGCGCTCGGCCTGCCCGTGCATAATCTCGAGGAAACGCTCACGCGCCGCGGGATCGTCCTTCGCCGGCCCGCGCAGCGTCTCGATGAAACCGGCCAGCGACGTCAGCGGCGTGCGCAGCTCGTGGCTGGCGTTGGCCAGGAAGTCGACACGCGCAAACCCCGCACGCTTGATCTCGGTAAGGTCGTGCATGCTCACCAGCACGCCCGTTCCCAGCGGCGCCGCCACACACGAAAAATAGCGATCCGTCTCATCGCGCTCGGTAAACTCGAAGCGCTGGGCCTCGCCTTCAGCCCGGGCGAGTTGCACCGCCTCCAGCAGCTCCGGCCGCCGCACGACCGCCGACAGCATGGGCTCGGCGCCGATGATGCGGAATTGCCTGCGGGCCGGGGGATTCGCCGCCTCCACCCTGCCCTGGGCGTCGATGTACATTGCGGGCTCGGCCAGGGCCTCGATCAGTTGCGCACGATGCCGGCGTTCGGCCGCGGCCTGCGCCGAGCGTTCCTGGTCGCCCACCGCGGCGCGTGCCGCGCGCATCGCCTGCGACCGCAGGTCCGCCGTCCCGGCAAAATAGGCCACTGAAAAGGCGGCCATGATCAGCGCCGAGAAGATGGCGGCCCAGACGCTCATCTCGCCAAGGATCACCAGCCCGCCGACCACGATCAGCCCGGCGATTCCAAGTATGACGAAGTCGGTCGCACGCTGCCCCCGGGTGACGCGGGCAAACGCGTTGTCAGGTTCGTCCCTGTCGATCTCGCCTGTCATTCCGTGATCAGGCCTCCCTTGCGCAATCTAGGCGGAGACACCTGATTTGTCTGTATTTTCGTGAAACAGCCGATTTTGCCCGGGAGATGTATCGTGCTGCCCTTTATTGTTTTCCGATAAGAAATGTTGACTTGAAACCGCTGGCGCGGGAAATCCTGCCAAACGCCGCCCGTCCCGGCGAG
>DATBNA010000644.1:0-3201 GCA_036554545.1 Hyphomonadaceae bacterium | reverse complement strand
GTGGTCGTGTAGAGCCGGTTTGAGATACGGACGCCGTCCACAAGCCAGATCGTGTCGACCTTGCGCCCGCCGAGCAGCGAGACGTTCACATAGTCGAACGCCCCGTTCTTCGGCGCGAGATAAAGCCCCGGCACCTGCATCTGCAGGGCCTGCGCAGTGTCCACATAGACCCCGTGTTCGATCTGGTCGCGCGTGATGAATTCAACGCGAGAGCCGTATTCCGCCAGCTGGTCGGCAAGCTCTTCTTCGAGCCTGCCCCACACCTGCACGACATCGTCTCCCGCAGTTTGCGAGAAAGCCGGCGCGGCACCAATGGCCAACGCTATCGACGCGGCTGCGCCGAGCAGAAGTTTTTTCAACTAGAAGTCCTCCCGGAATGCTTCCCAAACATACCGGCGAGGGTGGAGGCCTCCTGCTCCCGCCATCCACGCCAGGCCGGACGCTATGAAACCCGACCTCCCTTGTATAGAAGGGCGCGCGGAACGGCGCGCCAATGTCGCATTTGCGCAACATTCACGTCCGCGCGAGACACGATGACCCTGCCCGATCCAGCACGCTACGCCATGGACGCCGCCGCAGCGATCGGCGCGGAATACACGGATCTCGACAATGGCGGCGGTTACCTTTTCCGGGTGTCGAAAGGTGGACGCAACATTGTCGCGGGAGCCGGCGGCATCTCATCTTTTCCCATCAATAGCGCCACCGCGTTCACCCTCTCGCGCGACAAGGCTCACACCAAATCCGTGCTCCGGTCGACTGGCCTGCCAGTCATCGAGGGCGGCCTGTTTTTCGCCCACCGGCTGCGTGCCGGTCTGCGCGGACCGGGTCGTGAAGTGGATGACGCCCGGGCGTTCGCAGCCAGGCTCGGCTATCCCGTCTTCGCAAAACCCAACCAGGGATCGCGTGGCAACTTTGCTGAAATCATCTCTGACGACGCCGCGCTGCAGGACTACGCGAAGCGCGTTGCCGTTGAGTTTGAGTCATTCCTGATCGAGCCCGTCATGCGAGGCTCGGAGCATCGTGTTCTCATCCACGACGGCGCCGTCGTCTTCCACGCCATGAAGCAGGCCCCGGCGCTCGTCGGCGACGGACACCGCAGCGCGCAAAGGCTTCTGTCCCAGCTGAACGAAGAGCTCGCCGGCACGGGCGTCTCGCCATGGCCGGCTTCTGTTCTTGCCATCGCGGGGCGCGATCCGGCGTCCATTCCGGCCAAAGGCGAACGCATCCTGCTCCCCGGCCGCCGCAACCTCTCCGCTGTCGGCGAAATCGAAAGCTTCAGCGACACCGCGCCGCCAGCCCTCGCCAGCCTCGCGGCAAAGGCTGTCGACGCGCTCGGCCTGCGCATCGGCGCCGTCGATCTGTTCGATCTCTCGCCAAAAGGCGATCTCAGCCAGCCCGTCATCATCGAGGTCAACGGCAATCCCGGCCTGAAGACGCTGGAGCTAGCCGGCCGCTCGGACCTGATCCGCAGGATCTGGGTCTCGATGCTCTCAGAACTGCTGGAGGCCTGACATGTTCGGACTCCAGAAATTCGGCGACGGCATCGGCCTGACCCGCATCCTGCGCTTCTACCGCGAATTCGGCATCGACACTGATGCCCTTGCCCGCCGCTCCATCGTCGTCACCGGCTCGAACGGCAAGGGCTCCACCTCGCGTTTCACCGAAGCGGCGCTGACTGCATCCGGCCGCCGCGCCGGCCTCTTCACCTCGCCGCACCTGTTCGACTATCGCGAGCGTTTCGTCATCGGCGACATGCGCATCCCGCAGGAAGCCTTCGACCGCCATGCCTCCACCGTCCTCGCCTTCAACCAGCGCCAGCCCGAAGGCGACCGCCTCGGCGCATTCGAACTTCTTTTCCTCGTCGCCATTCTCTGGTTCGAGGAAGAAAACCCCGACGCCATCGTCTGGGAAGCCGGCATAGGCGGCCGCTATGATCCGGTGCGTACACTCAGGTCGCCCCTTGGCATCCTGACGGGTCTCGAGCTCGAACACACGCAGATCCTCGGCGCGACCGAGGAATTGATCGCCTTCGACAAGATCGATTCAGTTGCGCCCGGCGGCTCGCTGGTCATCTCCCCCTCCGTCCCGGCCGCGCACCGCGAGCGCATTGAGTCCTACTGCAGCCTGGCGGGCAAACATCCTGTCTTCGTCAGCGACGCCTTCGAGGTTGGCAACGTTTGCAATACCGCGGATGGCACGAGCTTCACTGCGCGGGGCCACAGGGTCATGATCAACCTGATCGGCCGCCACCAGATCGACAATGCCCTGACGGCCTTTCTCGCCGCCGCGCACTGGCTCGGCGTGCAACCCGGCCTCACGAAACAGCATCGCCTCGTCGAGGCCATCTCGAAGACCTCATGGCCGGGCCGTCTCGAACGTGTGGCCAGAAACCCTGATCTCTGGATCGATGTCGGTCACACGCCAAAGGCGCTCGACCTTGTCACCTCCGCCTTCCTTGACTTCACGCCGCGCGAGAAAACGCTGGTCATCTTCGGCGTCTCCGCCTCGAAGGACGTCGCCAACATCGCCGCCACCGTCGCCAGCCGCTTCGACCACGTGATCCTCACTCGCGCCAACAAGGCGGGCGCCGACATCGCCAGTTTCTCAAACGCCTTCGCCGGCAAGCAGATCACGATCGAACCCGACATCGTCAAAGCCACGCGCCTTGCGCGCGACCGAGCCGAACGCGAAGGCTTGACGGTGCTGGCTGTCGGCGGCCTCTTCCTCGCCGCCGAAGTCCAGCACGCCTGGAATGGCGGCGACCCCGCGACGCTGGAATTCCTCTAGCTGCTCAACGCCCCTTCGCGCCGCCATGCGTTGCGATCTGCCAGTGATTGCCCCAGGCGTCGTTGACGATCGCCCGCCGGTCGCCCCAAGGCGTATCATGCGGCTCGTGCGAGCTTTTGGCCCCGGCCTTCACGGCGCGCGCCCAGGCTTTGTCTGTGTCAGGCACGTAGAGGTAAAAGCCAGACGAGGTCGGTTTCCGAACGCCACCGCCGTCGGCGACCATGATCACGCAATCACCGATCACGAGCTCCGTCGGTCGATCGGGCAGCAACCGGCCCTTCGCGCCGAACGCGGCCTTGATGAAACCGACAAGCCCGTCGACGTCCTTGGCAAAAAGACGCGGCACAACAGTCTGCCTGTCGTCCGGTTTGTAGCTCTTCAAATCCCCCTCCCCGAGCCAAAGTCAGAGGTCGA
>DATBNA010000628.1:0-1583 GCA_036554545.1 Hyphomonadaceae bacterium | reverse complement strand
CGCTGAAATAGAAGAAGAAGTCGCGCGGGCTTTTTTTCTCCTGACCGGTCAGGTACGGCAGCAGGTCGTAGCCGTCGATGTGGTTTTTGTACGTGCGGCCGATCGCCCGGTAGCCCTTCTTCAGCTTCTCCACCACGTCCGGAGCGCCGGCCAGGGCGAGGAAGGTCGGCAGCCAGTCATGATGCTGCACGATCTCGTTGCTGACGCTCCCGGCCTTGATCTTCCCCGGCCAGCGAACGATCAGCGGGACGCGGAAGGCCCCTTCCCAGTTGGTGTTCTTCTCGCTGCGGAAGGGCGTCGTGCCGGCGTCCGGCCAGGAGTTGCGGTGGGGACCGTTGTCCGTCGAGTACTGGACGAACGTGTTCTCGCTGATGCCCATCTTGTCGAGGAAGTCGAGCATCTGGCCCACGTTCTTGTCGTGATCGATCATCGTGTCGTGGTAGTTCGATTGCCAGAGGCCCGCCTGGCCGCGGCTCCTTGGCTTCGTGTGCGTGTACAGGTGCATGTGCGTCGTGTTCAGCCACACGAACCAGGGCTTGCCCACCTTCTCCGCGCGACGGATGAAGTCCTGCGCCGCCGCCACGAACTCGTCGTCGCACGTCTCCATGCGCTTCCTCGTGAGCGGTCCTGTGTCCTTGATCTTCTGCTTGCCGACCTTGCCCCAGCGCGGCATCACGGTCTTGTCGTCAGTATCGGTCGCCCAGGAGTGCATCACGCCGCGCGGACCGAAGTTCTTGCGGAAGTTCGGAAAGTCCTTGTCTGGCGGGTAGTCCTCCATCTCCGGCTCTTCCTCGGCGTTCAGGTGATACAGGTTGCCGAAGAACTCGTCGAAGCCGTGGTTGGTCGGCAGCATGTGGTTCAGGTCGCCGAGATGGTTCTTGCCGAACTGGCCGGTGGTGTACCCCTGCTCCTTCAGCACAGCGGCGATGGTCACGAGCTTCTCGTTCATGCCGACCGGCGCGCCGGGCACGCCGACCTTGGACAGACCCGTGCGGTAGACGCTCTGCCCGGTGATGAACGCCGACCGCCCGGCGGTGCAGCTCTGCTCGCCGTAGGAGTCGGTGAACATCATGCCTTCCCGCGCGAGCCGGTCGATGTTGGGCGTCTTGTAGCCCATCACGCCGTGCGAGTAGCAGGAGAGGTTCGAGATGCCGATGTCGTCGCCCCAGATGACCAGGATGTTCGGCTGCTTCTGCTGCTGCTTCGCCGCCTGCGGTGCCGCCTTCTGTGCCACCTCAGCCTCCTTACTCTCGGCTGGTTGTCCAACCGGCTGACGGGATGTGGCGATCGCCCGGTTGAGATCGGCCTCGTCGTACGCGAGCCGGACCGTCTTCGCGCGAGATCATGAGCGTCTCCTGGTCATCGGCCCTCCATCACGATCGGCACCGGCCGCCGGCTCGTCAGGAACCGGAAGCAGCCGCCGTCACGGGCACCCTGTCGCGGGACGGCACATCACCGTCCTCAGTCGCGGGACAGGGCGGCCGCGAACTTGCGCTCGACATCCACGTAGCCGTCCTTCGCGACGTCGTAGACCACCTTGACGATCCGCCCGACGGAGAACGGGAACTTGGGCGTGTACTCCT
>DATBNA010000620.1:0-5940 GCA_036554545.1 Hyphomonadaceae bacterium | reverse complement strand
CGACAGGGTTGGTGATCGCGCACATGGAGGTCTGTTCCTCTTCTTGTTGTTGTTCCGTCCGGCACGGCCTCGTTTGCCTGCTGCTTTGCAGTCTTGGCAAAACGAAGCCGTGCGGCGGTCTCTGGCGCTTTTGGGAATCGGGGAGGCGCCGTCGATGTCAGGAGAGGTACGACTTGCACCGCGCCCGTCCAAGTGAACGCACGGTGTGGTTACTGCCGGTGGAGAATGCCCAATCAAATCCGGGCGTTGCGCAAAGGCGCCACGAAAGCGCCACGGCAGATCCAAGGCGCCGCCTTCACGACTGTACCGCCGGTACAGCGACTTCGGGCTTTACGTGACGTCTGGCGTTACCGCTGGTCGATCCCACATTCTGTGTGGGCAGGGCCAATCAGCTGAAGGGGACACTCAAGATGTCGACCGGGCTCACATTCCGCAATCCCGAAGCCGTGCATTCGCCGCTGGGCCTCTACAGCCACGCCGCGGTTGTGCCCGGAGGCACGCGTCTTCTCTTTATCTCGGGGCAGGTCGGCGTCCGGCCGGATGGGTCGACAGGCGATACCATTGCGGAACAGGCCGACCAGACGTTTGCGAACATCATGTCGCTGCTTCACGCGCATGGCGTCGAAGCATCGAGCATAGTCAAGCTGACGACCTTCATGGTGGCGGGACAGGACGGCGAAGCGGTTCGCAACGCGCGCCGCAAGCACCTTGGTTCACACCGCCCAGCTTCGACAGCAGTCTACGTCTCTCAACTGGTCGATCCGCGCTGGTTCGTCGAGGTGGAGGCCGTTGCGGCGCTCCCCGGCTAACTCTTTCCCGGCTCCAGCTTCATCAGCACGCTGTCCGCGCCCTCGTCAGTGATGACGTAGAGATAGCCGTCCGGGCTCTGTTCGACATCGCGGATGCGCTGGTGGAGATCGAACAGCAGCATTTCGCTGCGGACGACCTCCCAGTTCTCGTTGAATACGATGCGCTCGAGGTGGCCGGTGCGCGGCGAATTGCTCATCCGCATCGAGCCGACGAACAGGTTGCGCTGCCAGCCGGGGAACTTGTCGCCTGTATAGAAGAGCATGCCGCCGGGCGCGATCGACGGCACATACGAAATGTGCGGCCGGGTCATGCCTTCCTTGAAGGGGACAGGGGCGACCTTGGTGCCGGAGTAGTAGCGGCCGTCGCTGATCACCGGCCAGCCATAGTTCTGGCCCGGCCGCAGGATGTTGACTTCATCGCCGCCCTGCGGACCGTGCTCGGACACCCAGAACTCGTTGGTCCACGGGTTGAGCGTCATGCCGAGATTGACCCGATGGCCCAGCGTGAAGATCTCGGGATTGTAGCCCTGCTTGCCGATGAAGGGGTTGTCCTTCGGCACCGTGCCGTCCTCGTTGAGGCGCAGCGTCTTGCCGGCATAGTCGTCGGGCTTCTGTGCGCGGCCGATTGAGTCGTCCGTGCCGACGCCGGGACAGCCGATGGTGAAGTAGAGTTTGCCGTCCGTCCCGAACATCATCTTGGTGTAGAGCGCGTCGACATCGTCGGAGAGGAAGATGTCCTTGCCGTCGACAATCTCCTTGCCGTTCCAGCGCCCGCGGAAGATGGCGTTGTTGCCGTATTCGCCGCGCGGCTTGTGGTAGGAGAGATAGATCAGGCCGTTGGCGGCGAAGTTGGGGTGCAGCTTCACGTCCATGAAGCCGGTCGCCGTGCCAAGCACCGCCACCTTGGGCGTTCCGGCGACGGGGTTGGGATCGAGCTTGCCGCCGCGCACGATCCTCAGCTGGCCGGAGCGTTCCGCGATCAGAATCTCGCCGGTCGGCAGGAACTCGATAGCGCGAGGCGAGGTCAGCCCGCGCGTGACGATCGAGACTTTCAGGTTGCGCTGTTCCCAGGATTCGAAGTTGAACGGGCCGTCGGCGAGCTTCGGCGCGCTCCACGCGGGCGGGCGTGGTCCGTCGGCGCTGTCGCGCTCAGCGCGGATGCGGCGGGCAGGATAGGGAATGCCTTCGATGTAAGCTGCGCGGTTGCGCCCCGTCGGATCGGTGCTGAGGTCGGCGCCGGCAAGCTGGCGGCGCTGTTCAGCGGGTGCGCTGAGGAAAGCGATCACATGCGTGCGCTGCTGTTCGTTGAGCATGCCCGACTGCACCGCCATCAGGCCGTCCTTCGACAGGGCGGTTGAAATCCGGTCCTTTCCCAGCGTGTGAAGGACGTTGAGATCCGGCGCGGTCTCGTCGTTGCCGTTGTGACAGGCGCCGCAGAAGGTGTCGTAGACCTGTTTGCCTGCCGTGGCGTCGGCGGAGGCGACCACCGTTGTTGGGGCGCGCGCTGTGGTTGTGGCCGGCAACGGCGCTGCCGCCGGAGATGCCGACGCTGTATCCGTGGCCGGTGCTGTCGACGTGCACGAAGCCAGCACAAGTGCGGAAGCCGCAACCAGGACAGACGAACGCATGAAGTCCCCCGCTATGGATGACCACCAATAAGACGGGGAAATACGCGCCTAGTCACGCTGCGCTGCGAAAGAAATTGCCGGGTGTCGCTTCAGGCTACCTTGAGATCTCGATTGCGACGCCTTCGCGCCGGGGGTCTGCGCCCCCTTCAAAGCCGGTATCGCGGACGACGATGAGGTTGAGCCCGGAGTTTTCGCCCGCTACTTCGCGGATCTTGAAGCCGGCGTCTGAAAGGATTTTCGACCAAGCCTTGCCGGTGTCGTTGGCCGTCTCGACGCTGACAATGGGACCGCGCGCAACAACGTTCGGGAGGCTGGAGGCTTCCTGGGCGGTCTTGCCCCAGTCGAGCACGGCCACCAGCGTCTTCGAGACATAGCCGACGATGGAATTGCCGCCCGGCGAGCCGGTGACCATGAAGACATCGCCCTTCTTGTCGAACACGATGGTGGGCGACATGGACGAGCGCGGGCGCTTGCCAGGTCCCGGCGCGTTGGCGACCGGCTTGCCGTTCATGGTCGGCGGGCGGGTGAAGTCGGTGAGCTGGTTGTTGAGTACGAAGCCGTTGGTCCACCGCGAGGAGCCGAACGGGCCTTCGACCGTCGCGGTAAAGGACACCGCGTTCCCGTCGAAGTCGACGAAGGACATGTGCGTCGTGCCCGGCGGGTTCGCGCCTGCATCCCGCCCCCACATCTCCCGAATTGGCTTGCTGTGCAGCAGGGCCCCCGGATCGCCGGGCGCGGGCGGATCGCCCGGCTTGAAACCGCTCTCGGCCCGCGACTTGATGTACTTTGCATCGAGCAGGTCGGCGACAGGAACTGTCACGGCGTCGGGATCGGCAACATAGTGATCGCGGTCGGCATAACCGAGCTGCTGCGCCAGCACGAAGTCGCGCAGCTTGCCTGCCTCGGTCGTCGCGCCCGATTTCGCGTTGATATCCTCGTAGAGCGACATGATGAGGTTCATCGCAACGCCGCCGGATGACGAAGGCGGCGCCGAGCAGATGCGATAGTCCTTGTAGGCCCCGCACAGCGCCGGTTTCACCAGCACCTTGTAGTCGGCGAGGTCCTTCAGCGAGAGTTCGCCCTGGATGTCGCCGGAGTGGACGGCGTTGACGATGTTTTGCGCGATCTGTCCCGAATAGAAAGCGGCGGGCCCTTCCTTGGCGACGCGGCGCAGCGTGGCGGCATATTCCGGATTGGTGCGGCGGTCGCCGGCCGCGAGCGCCCTGCCATTCGGGAAGAAGTATTCGGAGGAGCCAGGGTTCTTGCCGAGCGGTCCGTTCTGAAAGCGGGCGCCAAGCGAGTTGGCGAGGCGCGGCGTAACGATGAAGCCTTCATCCGCCAGCTTGATCGCTGCTTCGAAATTCCTGTCCCACGCCAGCTTGCCGTATTTGTCGTGCGCCGCCTTGTAGAGCGCGATGGCGCCAGGAACGCCGACCGACTTTCCCGATTGGATCGCCGGGCCGAAGCCAAGATTCTGGCCGTTGACGGTAAAATAGTCGGCCGTCGCGGTGGCCGGCGCTGTCTCGCGTCCATCGAACGTAGTGGTTGTGTTGGACTTGCGGTCGTAGACGACCATGAAACCGCCGCCGCCGAGGCCTGAGCTCTGCGGCTCGACCAGACCCAGCACCGTATGCGCTGCGATGGCGGCGTCGACGGCGCTGCCGCCCTGCTTGATGACATCGAGGCCGGCCTCGACCGCGCGCTTGTCAGCGGCCGATATCATGGCGCGGCCTGCGAGCTTCCATTCGGCCGAGGGCTTTACCGTACCAGCGGCCGTCTGTGGCTGCGCCGCGCAGGATGAAGACAGCGCGACAACCGCCACGGCGGCAAACAGGACAAGGCGCATCGGCAAGTGCTCCTTCTTGCGCGGAACCCGGCGGACCATCATACAGGCCCGGCGCAACCGCAACTGAACAGACCTTTGAGGCTTGTCAAATGTCAGCCCGGCCGGGGCCTTTCAACCTCATAACGGATGTGGGCGGCCTGAAAGTGGGCGCCGCGCACGATGCCGGGGCAATGACCGGCGTCACCGTGATACGCGCCGAGAAGCGCGCAGTTGCAGCTGTTGCAGTGGCCGGAGGCGGGCCGGGGACGCGGGAAACTGATGCGCTGGGGCCGGACACCCTGGTTGATGCGGTCGATGCGATCGTGTTTTCGGGCGGCTCGGTCTACGGGCTCGCGGCCGCCGACGGCGTTGCAGCAGCGCTGGGCGCGGCCGGGCAGGGCTTTGCGCTGTTTCCCGCCAGCGAGGTTCCGCCTTCACCCATCGTGCCGGCAGCGATTCTCTATGACCTTGCCAATGCCGGCAACAAGAAGTGGGGCGAGACGCCGCCCTATCGTTCGCTCGGCATGGCTGCGCTGAAGGAGGCCAAGGCGCAGTTCGCTCTCGGGCGGGCAGGCGCGGGCTATGGCGCGAGGGCCGGCCAGTTTCCGGGCGGAGTCGGGTCGGCGAGCGTCGTCACACACGACGGGATTATTGTCGGCGCTCTGGCTGCGGTGAACTCGCATGGCTCAGTGAAGGTCCCGGGCACGGATGTCTTCTGGGCATGGCCCTACGAGCAGAATGGCGAATTCGGCGGCGTGCGTCCGGCTTCGGGCCAGATGTTCGACCTCGATGACTGGGGCGAGGCAAAATCCAACCCCGGCGTGAAGCCTCTTCCCCCGATGGCTGGGCGCACCAACACGACGCTCGCGTGTGTGGCCACCAATGTCGCGCTCAATCCGGCGGAAGCGCAGCGCGTGGCGCGCATGGCGCAGGCAGGCATTGCGCGCGCTGTGCGCCCTGCGTTCGCGCCGTTCGATGGCGATGTCGTGTTCTGCCTGTCGACAGCAGCCATAGAGCGTCCCGATAACCGGCCGTTCGTGCTGGCGCGCATCGGCGAGCTGGCGGCGGCATGCCTCGCGCGCGCTATTGCGCGCGGCGTCTACGAGGCGCGCTAGCTCTTCGAGAGCCTTATCCAGACAGGCGCGTGATCGCTGGCGCCCTGTTCCCCCCGCATCCATTTGTCGACCACCGCCTGCTTGAGGCGAGACTTGAGGTTGGGGCTTAGCAGGATGTGATCGATCCGCAGGCCTGCATTCCGCGGCCAGCGGTTTCGCAAATAGTCCCAGAACGTGTAGATCGTTTCGTCGGGATGAAGTTGGCGGATCGAATCCGTCCAGCCCTGGCGAAGCAGCTTTCGATACGCGGCGCGGCTCTCTGGCTGGACCAGTGCATCATCGTCGTAGGAGGTAGTCGGATAGATGTCCTTCTCCTCCGGCACGACGTTGAAATCGCCGGCGAGGACGACCGGCGCGCCGGACTTCTTCAGCGTGCGCGCGTGCGCGATCAGGCGGTCGAACCAGGCGAGCTTGTAGTCGAAGCGCGGACCCGGCTGCGGATTGCCATTTGGCAAGTAGATGCAGCCGACGATCAGGCCACCGACTGCCGCTTCAAGATAGCGCGATTGGAGGTCCTTCGGATCGCCAGGTAGTTGCTTGCGGACGAGGACAGGCGCAATTTT
>DATBNA010000599.1:0-1908 GCA_036554545.1 Hyphomonadaceae bacterium | reverse complement strand
GTCGTGCGCCGGCTCGGCGCCGCGCGCGCCGGGGTCACCCTGCACCTCATGCCGGCGATGGGCGTGGCGCTGGCCGCGATCTTCCTCGGCGAATATCCGAGCTGGTTCCATTTCGCCGGCATCGTGCTGATCCTGGCCGGCGTGGCGCTTTCTTCTCTCAAGGCCTACGGTGACTAAGAAGCTTTGCGCGTCGGCAGGCCGACGCGCCGTACAAGCTCCTTGAAGCGCGGATCGGCGCGCAACGGCTCGAGGAGCGGATCCACGTTGAGCCACACCATCCGGTCCCTGCGCTCCTGGTAAGAAGCCTCCAGATAGGCGAATGCCTTGTCGTTCTCGCCGAGCGCCGCGTAAGCCCAGATGAGGCCGAACGGCGGCACGTATCGCTGCTCCTGCGCCTCGATTTGCTTCAACGTGCCTACGAGTTTCAGTGCCGCTTCGCGCCGGCCCGCGCGCCCGTATGCGTGCGCCAGCGCTCCCACAACGATCGGTTGCCGCTCGCTGAAAGTCATTGCTCTTTGCAGTTCGGTGATGGCCTGCGCGTACTTTCCCTGCGCCACGTAATTCCTCGCGAGGATCAGGCTTGCATCGGAATAGGCGGGATCCAGCTCCAGCGCCTTTCGGCAGGATGCCAGACCTTCCGCGAAGCGTCCGCCGACAAAGTAGGCCGCAGCCGCCCATGTGTTTACAAATGCGGAAGCAGGATCCAATTGCTGGGCGCGCCGCGCCTCGACAACCGCCTCTTCCCGACGGAGCATCGCGTAGAGGTACATCGCGTAGCGGATGCGGGCTTCAGCATTGCTGGGATTGAGTTCGATCGCGCGTCGATAGTGTCGTTCCGCCTTGGCCCAGTCCCATTCAGCCTGCTGCGCGATCCTGGCCAAGACGGTATGCGCTTCCGCGAAAGTGTCGTCCAGCTGCAGCGCCTTTTCCGCCAGGCGCCGGGCTTGGATGCGGGCGTCGCTCGCATTTCGCGTCGTTGACCCCCTGTGTCGGATGTGGAGCTCGGCGAGACCCGCATACGCCGCTCCATAACCGGGGTCTATCGCGATTGCCTTCTCGAAGTATTCCCTTGCCTTGGTCCAGCTCGTCGCGGTCGGCATTTTGGACAGGTGAGCGCGGCCGAGCAGGTAGGCTTCATGAGCTTCGGAATTGACACGTCGCGAACCCGTGAGGCGTGCCCGCTCGGGCGGCGTCACCTCGGCCCGCACCCGGCTGGCGACCTCGCGCGCCACCGTGCCCTGAACGGCCAGGATGTCGCGCATGTCGAACTCGTAGCTATCCGCCCAGAGCTGGCGTTCCGGCGATGCCTGAACCAGGTTCGTCGTAATGCGAACCCGCGTCCCTGAATGAAGCACGGTGCCTTCCAGAAACGCACCGACCTTGAGTTCCTCCGCAATCTGCGCAAGCGGCTTCGCCGTTTGCCGGTAGCTCGCGACCGATCTGTAGGAAAGCACTTGCAGGGCGCCGATCTTCCCCAGCTCCGTAATCAGCGCTTCGGTCATGCCATCTGCAAGATAGTCCTGCGCCGAATCTCCCGAGAGATTCCTCAACGGCAGCACGGCGATGGAGGTGACATCGACTGCTGCGGGCCGGCCGAGGAGCCGCAGGTCATCGGAATGGAGCGCCAAAATCCCGAGCAACACGGCGAGCGGGATTGCGGCGAACACAGCCCAGCGTCTCCATCTTGCCGGGGGTTTTTCGGACTTGCGGCTTTCACTTGGCGCGCCGGTGATCGGGTAGACGAAGCGGTAGCCGCGACGTGGCAAGGTCTCGATGAAACGCGGCGCGTCGGCCGAATCGCCGAGCGCTTCACGCAACTTGTTTATCGTGGTGTTGAGGCTGTGGTCGAAGTCGACGATGACCCCGTCGTTCCAGAGCCTGCGCCTGAATTCTTCCCGCGTAACGATT
>DATBNA010000518.1:0-1913 GCA_036554545.1 Hyphomonadaceae bacterium | reverse complement strand
CCGTCAGGCCACCGCCTTCATCCCGGCGCCGGGAGTTGCAGTTGAGCGCCTGGCGGACGCGGCCCAGCTGGCATCGCTTTCCGACGAGACGCCCGAGGGTAGAAGCATCGTCGTGCTTGCCAAGCAGCAATACAATCTGCGGGCGCGCGAAGTCGCCGAGCCGCACGCGCGCTTTGTGCCGTTCACTGCACAGACACGGATGAGCGGCGTCGACTTTCCAGGCCGCGATGGACAGCCAGCCCGCACGATCCGCAAGGGTGCGCCGGACGCCATCCGCAAGCATGTAGAGAGCCAGAACGGCTCAATTCCGCAGATCGTGCTTCAGGGCATTGACGACATCGCCCGGTCAGGCGGCACACCGCTGGCGGTTGCTGAAAACGGCCGCATCCTCGGCGTCGTCCACCTCAAGGACATCGTGAAAGGCGGCATCAAGGAGCGCTTCGCCCAGCTCCGTCGCATGGGCATCAAGACCATCATGATCACCGGCGACAACCCCCTGACGGCGGCATCAATCGCCGCCGAAGCAGGCGTCGACGATTTCATGGCGGAAGCTACGCCTGAAGCAAAACTCGAACGCATCCGCAAAGAGCAGGCGGCAGGTCATCTGGTCGCCATGACGGGGGACGGCACCAACGATGCGCCGGCCCTGGCGCAGGCCGATGTTGGCGTCGCCATGAATACGGGCACGCAGGCCGCGCGAGAGGCCGGCAACATGGTCGATCTCGACAGCAACCCGACCAAGCTCATGGAAGTCGTCGAGATCGGCAAGCAGCTGATCATGACGCGCGGCGCGCTGACGACGTTCAGCCTTGGCAACGATGTGGCGAAGTATTTCGCCATCCTGCCGGCCATGTTCGCCGGCATCTATGCGTCCCAGGGCGGCCGACCGAACGCGCTCGAGCCCCTCAACATCATGCAGCTTGCATCGCCACAGTCGGCGATCCTGAGCGCGGTCATATTCAACGCGCTGATCATCATCGCCCTGATTCCGCTTGCCCTGACGGGCATCGCCTATCGGCCCATCGGCGCCGCGGCCCTTCTGCGCCGCAACCTGCTGATCTACGGCGTGGGCGGCGTGATCGCACCTTTCATCGGCATCAAGATCATCGATGTGATCCTGAATGCGCTTGGTCTGGTTTAGGAGGATCGAGTCGTGAACTGGCTTTATCTGCCTCTCATCCTTGCAGTCTTCGCGCTGCTGTTCTGGCTGGCGTCGGCCATCTCTTTCGAGCGCGACAGAAGCGGGAGCTGATGATGGACCTCAACTCTCTTCTCTTTGTCCTGTTGATTGTGGGCGGGGCGGCGGTGCTGTCCTGGCCGCTCGGCCGGTACATGAAATGGGTCATGGATCCTGACGCTCCGGGAAAAGCAACGCGCCTGTTCCAGAGCGTTGGCGGGGCAATGACGCAGTCCAACCAGGACTGGAAGCGCTATGCATTCGCGCTGCTCGCGTTCAACGTGGTTTCGTTCAGCATCACCTATGCGATCCTCGCGCTTCAGCAGTTCCTGCCGCTCAATCCTGATGGCAAAGGCGAGCTGTCGGGCGACCTGATCTTCAACACCGCCGTGTCGTTCGGGACCAACACCAACCTTCAGCACTACTCCGGTGAAGTCTCGCTCAGCTATTTCTCGCAGCTCGGCGCGCTGATGTGGCAGCAATTCGTGTCGGCCGCGACGGGCATCGCTGCGCTTACCGCACTGGCGCGCGGTCTTGCTGGCCGCCCGCTCGGCAATTTTCTGGTCGATCTTCAGAGGGCGGCATTCCTGGTGCTTCTTCCAATGGCTCTGGTTGTCGCGACGCTGCTTGTGCTTGGCGGAATGCCGATGACCCTCGATGGCGCCGCCCAGGCGACGACGCTTGAAGGCGTTGTGCAAACGATAGCACGCGGTCCGGTGGCTGTCTTCGTAGCGAT
>DATBNA010000475.1:0-18155 GCA_036554545.1 Hyphomonadaceae bacterium | reverse complement strand
ACGGCGAGCGTGGCGCAGTCGGATAGCGGCGTATAGCCGACGTGCAGCGTGGCGCGATTCAGGCTGGTCATGGCTCATCTCCCAGCAGCGCTTCGGCTTCGAGCAGGCGTTGTGCGACGGCGGCGATGGATCGGCCCTGGTTCATCGCCGCCTGGCGAAGCACGGCATAGGCGGCCGCCTCATCGACCCCGCGCCGCTTCATTATGAGACCCTTGGCGCGCTCGATTATCTTGCGGGCGGCGAGATCGGCCTTCGCCTGGCTGAGATCGCGTTTCAGGTCCTGCATCACGCGGAACTGAGCCGAAGCGAATGCGAGGATGCCGCGAATCTGGCTCGGCTCGAGGCCTTCCGCAGAGTAGGCGGCTACTCCTGCACGAAGAGCCTCCTCGGTCTGCGCCGGATTTGCACGATCCGCGAACATCACAATCGGACGCGGATTGCATTCGGTCACGCGGCGAAGATCCTCGATCGCATCCCGCGCAGGCGTCTCGCATGCAACAATCACGATGTCCGGCTGGAAGGTCGCGACCTGCGCCAGAACGCCGGGCGTGTCGTCGCACACGCGGATCTCGACGTCCTGCGATTCCCGCAAGCCCTCGATCACGCGTGCGCGCCGCGCCTCGTCCGGATCTACGATCAGCAGTTTCATCTCGTGAGATCGGGGCTACCGATGCCAGGAGATACGGGTCAATTCGATGTCGCCGGGCGCGCTGCCTTTACGCAAAGGCGCCCGTTTTTCGACCGGCCAGCGAGTGTTTTGTTCGATCCATGCGCGCCCAACACGCCGCACTTCGATACCGGCCGGTTCCGCGCCGGCGCCTAGGCCCCGATCGTCGAGTTCGCCCGGTAACTCACCGTGGCCAAACCCGCCCTGCAGCGCCTCCGTCGATCCGGCCAGGCGCCGCAAAACAGAAAGCGATCGAAACTCCTGCGACGTAGTCGGAACAGGAGCCGGCGCCATCTTCGCCATCGGCCCCAGCGCGGATGGCGTCTGACGGCGGCCGGCTCCCTCGGCCGGGAGCATGCTGAAGGCACGAGCCCAGTCCCCACAAGCCTGGCCGTATCGCAACGTGTCGTCAGGATCGTCGCGACAGTCTCCCGATGCATGCATCATGTCCGTGCACAGTCAGCGCTTCCATCGGGTGGACCCTGATGTCTTTCGCGATGAGGAAGAGACGAGCCCGTGTCGCTTGCGCAACAGCAACGGATGCGGGTTTCACCTGATCGCCCGCAGCAGCACATCCGTGCAGATTGCCCTGCACGGACACACGTCCGGAGCGGCGCTGCGCCCTTGTCATCCCCGGATCGGCCCGCTCTGTCGCGCGACTCCCGACTTCCCGCCGGGAGTCGCGCGGTGCTTTCAGGCCTTGCCCAGAAATTCCGAGCAGTCAGGGAACCGGGGCTACTGCGTTCCCGCGACTGCGGGAAGCACCTGACTGTTAGCACTCGCCTCCCGCCCCACGCCGCCGCAGTCGACAGAAGGAGCGCGACATGCGGCATGGACCGCTCGCCGGCGCAACATTCTGGTTCTGAACCGCCCTAGAAGCGCGCCCACGGATTGAGGTTGATCACCTTCGCCAGCGCTCTGAACGGCCTGGCGCACAGCTTGTGATAGAGGCCGCTGAGACCCTGCTTGCCGTCCGGGTCCGAGTGGAAATCGATCCGCGTCACCGGTTGACCGTCTTCAAGCGGACGGCGGCAGGCAAGGCACCAGCCGCCGCGCGGATCGCGGCCCGAACATGCGTCGTACGCCATAAGCTTTCTTCCCGCTGTTGCTCCAGCATCGGAAAGCTTCGCCAAGGCGCAGCACGACGCCATACCTCTCGCGCAGCAGGAGAAAGTTCACCGTGAGGGAAAAGCTGCGGAACACCAAGGGTATTGATCGATAGCGCGGCCTTCCGCGCTGCTTTTTCTGGGCGCGACGCATAGCCACGGAAGGCCCCGCCATGGAAGCGCTTCAAGCCCTGGTCCCCGTCTTGCTCACGCTTAGCCTGGCCGGCCTTGTGCTCGCCGTCGGCCTTAATGCATCGCGGCATGACCTGCTCTACGTCCTGACGCGCCCGACACTGCTCGTCCGTGCGATAGCTTCCGTCCTGATCCTTCCACCGCTCGTGGCGGGAATCCTGATCGTCCTCCTGCCGATCGAACCGGTCGCAAAGGCAGGCATCATGCTGATGGCCATCTCGCCGGTGCCGCCGCTGGTGCCCGGCAAGGAGCTCGGCGTCGGCGGGCGCAAGAACTACGCCTATGGCCTCTATGTCGCGATGGCGCTGCTCACCATAGTCTCCGTGCCGCTCGTGATGGCGATCACCACAACGCTGTTCGATCGCAACGATCATGTGTCTGTCGCCAGCATTGCGCGGACGACATTTCTCGGCGTGCTGCTGCCGCTGGCGATCGGCCTTGCCGTACGCGCGATGGCGCCTGCGCTCGCGAGCCGCATCTGGGGTGTCATTTACAAGGTGAGCATCGTTCTGGTGCTGGCGGCATTCCTGCCGATCGTCGTCAAAGTCTGGCCTGCAATCCAGCAGCTCATCGGCAATGGAACGGTAGTGGTGATGGCTGCTGTTACCCTGATCTGTCTCAGCGTCGGCCATCTGCTCGGCGGACCGGAGCTTCGCGACCGAGCAACACTCGCGACGGCGAGTTCGGTCCGCCACCCCGGCATCGCCATGTCAATTGCGAGCGCATCGTTCAGCGATCCTCGTGTCAGCGCTGCGGTGCTGCTGTTCATGCTCGTGGGGCTGCTTGTCTCGATCCCCTACACGGTATGGGTGAAGCGACATCGGCATCCGCCATCCATGGCAGCGCACGCCTGAGTTCGCCGCTAGGCCGCCTCAGCCGATCGGGCTTCGGCGCGCTCGCTTTCGAACGTCGACAGGTCGCGCTCAAGGAAGATGCTGAGCACAGTGCGGATCGCTGCGATTGCAGCCAGCTTGCCGAGATCCTCCCAGGTCGGGCTGATCGACGTGCGGACGATATCGGCTGCCAGTGTGAATTCCAGCGCCAGCAGGATCCAGCCCGCGAGGCGAAGCCAGATGTCCTTGATCGTCCGGACGTGAGCATTCCGCTCCGCCAACAGCCTGGCGACACGGACAAGAGCGTCAATGCCGCCAATTGCAATCAGCAGGGCGGCTATCAGTTCGGCCCCAAGCGCAACATGCTCAGCGATGATTTGAAACACCGACTCCATGCACGCCTCCTCGGGTGTGGCGATAGAAGGCCAGCCCCAGGGCGGCGCCTGTAAGGGATTTTCCTGAGGCGCTCCGGGTTCCCTGCCTGATTTTTCCCGCATGCTCCGACCAACAAGACTTCGCGCCGGTGTCCAGCATGACTGATGATGACCGCTTGTCTGACAGGGAACGGCGACTCCGCGGCAGCATGGATCTGCTTTCCGCGATCGTTCTTGGAGTGTCGGCGCTCGCGACCGCCTATGCGAGCTATCAGGCCGAACTCTGGGACGGCGAACAGGCTGCGCACTACACCGATGCAAACGCCCTGCGGACAGAGGCCAGCAAAGTTTCGCTGCAAGCAGGACAACTCCAGGGCGCCGATCTCATGGCGTTCGGCGCTTACCTTTCCGCCTACTCCGGCAACGAGGAGGCCCTCAAGCAATTCTACGTCCAGCGGTTCCGGCCAGAGTTCAAGCGGGTGTTCGATACCTGGATGGAGTCACGCCCACTCCAGAATCCCGATGCTGCGCCTACGCCCTTTGCGTTACCGGACTACGATCTCAAGGAACGCGAGCATGCCAGCGATCTGGAACAGCAGGCGCAGGAAAAGTTCGCGGCCGGCGAAGACGCCAATGACAAGGGCGACAAGTTTGTGCTCGCAACGGTGATCCTCGCCAATGCGCTGTTCTTCGGCGGCATAAACCAGCTCCCGCACAGCATATTGGTCCGCAAGATCCTTCTTGGATTAGCCGGCGCATTCTGCATTGTCGGCGTCGCGTACATGGCCCTGCTGCCCGCAGCGCCCTGACCTCGAGCGCTGCGCTGTCGCGACAAGCGGGTTTCGCCCGATTGTTGCTCCGCCCCCCAGAACGAGAGTTTGAAACGGAGGCGCCCGAAAGGCGATGGCGCGGTCCAGGGGCGTCGGCCGCCTGTTGCCGAGTCAAGCGGCATTCCCAGGAGGTGTTTCCATGAATTTTGTGCGCACAACTTTCGGCGCCATCCTGTCGGCTGTACTCGTTCTTTCGGCCTGCGAAACACCCGCAAAGGTCACGGTGCTGCAGGCGGCCAACGCGTCCATCACGCCAGGCGCCACCTATGCGTGGTCGCCCGTTGCTCAGGGGGGCACGGGCCAGGGTGATCCAAGGATCGACAATGAGATAATCCGCGAACGCATACGCACGGCGATCAACACCAATCTTGGCGCCAAGGGTTATCAGCTCGTGTCGGATCCTGCCTCCGCGCGGCTTCTGGTCGCCTACTACGTCGGCATCCAGCCTGGCACAGATTATCGGGTCGATACTTATGGACCGTCAGTCTACGGCTACGGGTGGGGATATTATGGCGCGCCGAGCAACATCGACGTGCGGGCGATCAGCTATGTTGACGGGACGCTGATCCTCGACCTCAGGGATCGCGAGTCCGGACAGCTGGCGTGGCGCGCGACATCGCAGAAGCGGATCAACGAAGGCGATGGCGCGCAGGACAAACTCAACGAGCTCGTTGCCAACATGGTAGTGTCGTTGCCGGGCGTAGCGCCTCCACCAGCCTGAATTCGTGGCGTCAGCCGTTCAGGTGGATCGTTGCGCGAACGGTGAAACCGGAGGCGCTGGAGACAAGCGACAGCACGCCGCCGAGCGCAGCGAGCCGCGCCTCCATGCTGTGAAGACCGACGCCAGCCAGCGTCGAATCCGATCCGACGCCATCGTCCTCGACCTCGAGGACGATGCGCGTGTCTTCATAACGGAGGCGCATCTTCGCAACGCGCGCGTGGGCGTGCTTGTGAATGTTGAGCAGCGCCTCTTGCGAAACGCGAAGCAAGGCGTGATCGACCGCCGGGTCTGCGGCGTTTGGAGTTCCTGAGACCTCGAACTCCGCCGCCAGGCCGGTGCGCCGCCCGAACCCGCGGATGAGATCGCGCAGGGTGTCCGCGAGGCCGCTGCGCTCAAGCTCTGGCGGATGGAGCGCAAAAGTCGCTACTCTTAGTTCCTGGTGGGCAGTTTTCGTCAGGGCGCGCATCTCGTCGATCCATTCCTGGATGTCCGAGATCCCCTTGCTTCTCATATTTTCCAGCCTGGAAAGGCCGAGATCCAGTGCAACCAGATGCTGTGCTGTGGAATCGTGGATTTCCCGCGCAATTCGCCGACGTTCGTTCTCTTCGGCCTGCAGCAGCGCGAATGAAGTCGCGCGCAGATCGGCGCTCAGCTGGCGGCGCTCGGTGATGTCGACCGCCACGCCCACGAAACGCTCTACCTCGCCCTGCTTGGTGCGGGACAGGACGCGGGACCGGCATTCGACCCATCGCCATCCCGCCGAAGCATGTCGAACGCGGCACAGCAGGGCGACGACCGTATCGTCGTCAGCCTTGCGGAGTTCCGCGTAGTGGGCGCCGACCGCTGCGAGGTCGTCGGGATGATAGATTCCCCTGATGAAATCCGCATCCGGCGCGCTGGGGTCCGAAACAAAACCCTCGAGCTCCTCGCGCGGGATGCCCAGCAGCTTTTCGATCCGCTCCGTGACATAGACGATCGAGCTGGACCGCATGTCGACGACGTAGATGACCCCGCCATCGACCGTGCCCAGTGTCTCGAGCAGTTGCCGGTCGGAACGGCGGCGGCCGAAGGCGACCGTCTCGGGCAATGTCGCCAAGACGCTGTCGTCATCGACGCGCTTCAGCTGCACGTGAGTGAAACGGGCGCCTTTGCCGACAGTCAGTTGCGGGATCACGAACTCCCTTGCACGCCGGCCAATCAACGTACGGCGCAGGGCGCGGACGAAGGTCAGCGCGACATCGGATGGCAGGATCTCACGCAGTCGCCTGCCAAGAACCTCTTCCATTTGGACATCAAAGCGCTGCGCAAAAGCGGGATTGAGTCCGACGACAACGGCATCGCCGCTTACCAACTGGAAGATGCAGGAAGGTTCGGAGCCAAGCACAACAGCGCTCTCTTCCGAGCGGGCGACAACACGTCCTGTCGCGCGCGGCGAAGTCTTGGCTTTCGGATCGCCTGTGTGCGTATCCATGATCCAGGTGCCCCAACAGGAAGAACAATCTGGCCAGAGTGCTAACAAAACCTTCCCTGCCTCATGCTTGTACCAGCAAGTGCGGCAACCGGCATGGTTAACTCAGACTAAAAGCAGCATCACGAATCTTTTCGATTGGGTACGGGACATCCCCCAGTGCACGAACCTGACTTTTCTGACACTATTAAAAACTACCTGGGCAGGGGACGGAGTAGTCACCATGCTGCGCATCCTGATTGCCGATGATCACGAGATTGTCCGCCACGGCGTGCGCGACCTCGTGAACTCCCACGAAGGGTGGGAGATTGTCGGCGAAGCCGAGGATGGACAGACCGCTTACGAACTTGCACTGGCGACGCGTCCAGATGTGATTGTGCTCGACGTTTCGATGTCGCGGCTCAACGGCGTGACGCTGGCGCGAATACTTCGCCAGGAACTGCCTTCCACCAACGTCCTGCTGTTCACGATGCTCGAGGACCAGGCGACAGTGAACGCCGCACTTGGCGCTGGCGTGCGTGGCTACGTCCTGAAAAGCGAAGGCGACGTTCAGCTCGCAGCAGCCATCGCGGCGCTCGGCGCACGTAGACCCTACTTCTCGCCGTCGATCACGGAACTCGTCGTTGATGCGGCGGTCAACGATCGTCACAAGTCATGCCTCGAGAACTTCACAACGCGGGAACTCGAAGTGGCGCAGCTCATCGCCGAAGGCCACAGCAACAAGGCGATTGCACGTACGCTGGATCTCAGCGTGAAAACCGTGGAGAGCCACCGTGCAGCCGCCCTTCGCAAGGCGCGCGTGCATACCGCCGCGGAACTCGTGCGGTTCGCGATCAAGCACAATCTCATCAAGCCCTGACCCACTTGGGGTCAGCCGGACATCGCTCCTGCATCAACGTAAATTCGCGCGGGTTCAACCTGATGGAGCGCGTATCGGGAACTCTTCACTCTCGGACAAACGTGTCACCTCGTCCGGAGTCCCCCGTATGCAACTGCAGCGGAGCACACTATCGCCCGCGGAAGCCAGCAAGCTGGCGACTGACGCCTATGTCTTCCTCTACCCTCTCGTTTTCATGGAGGCCTTCCGTCAGGCCTGGGCGGAAAAACCCAATACTTTTGCGCGTCTAACGCCTCTTCTCGTGAGGAGCCTGGACGGCCCTCCGCACGCGCTCTCCCTCGCCTATTCAGTCGGCGCCTGGATTGATCTTTCGGCAGGACCCGTACTTCTGACGCTGCCTGACTCGCGCGACCGCTACGTCATCGCGACGGTGTTCGATGCATGGGGCGAAATCGTCGCCGCGATCGGCACGCGGGAAACCGGCGGCAAGGGCGGGCGCTACGTGCTTGCCGGCCCATCCTCGCAGGACGTGATCGCCAACATCCACGACCTGACACCGATCTCTGCGTCGACCAACCGCCTCTGGGTCAGCGTCAACATCGTCGGCCGCGGCGAAACCGACTTCGACATTCTACGGTCGCTCGCTTCCAAATGCCGGGCAACCGTCATCGGCGACACGCCGCTCGCCTATGCCGCATCTCCACGCCTTGGATCTGGCTTGAGCCCGATCGTCCGCGTCACCTCGATGAGCCACGAGCGATTCTTCTCGACCGCCGCGGCTCTGCTCGCGTTGAACCCTATCCGCCCGGCTGATCACGTCTTCGCGGATGTGCTCCAGAAGCTGGGTCTGCGTGAAGGCCGCAGCTTCGCCCTTTCGTCCTTTGCCCCGGACATGTCGCAAATGATCCAGGAAGGCGCCGCTGTTGGCCGCGCGAGCGTTCTTGCCGAACACGACCGTCTGCTGCGCCTCGCACGCGAAAACTGGGGCGTGACCCCGCCTGCCGATGGAGCAACGGACTATCTCAACCGCGCCGCCCGCATCCGGATGACGCCGCACACAGCCCTGCCGCAGGATCACCTCCTGCTCGCGACGTCGCGAGACAGCGAGGACGAGCCCCTTCACGGCGCCCGCCGCTATACTCTGCGCTTCCCGGCGGGTTCGCTTCCGCCATCGGACGCGCTGTGGTCGCTGTCAGCGGTGGATATCACCGGGCGAATGATGGCCCGGAAACCGGGGCGTTCGATCGGGAGCCATCGCGAGCTCCACTACAATGCTGACGGCTCGCTGGACATCCTGGTGCAATCGACGCGTTCCCGCCGCTCGGCGCGGAACAACAACTGGCTCCAGTGTCCGCAGGGCCGCTTTACCCTCGTGCTGGAGCTTTTCTCGCCGCGCGACGAGGCGTTGCGGGGCGAGTGGTCTCCGCCACTTGTCCGGCGCGACCCGGATCGCCGTAGCCCGGTCGCTGCCGCGCCTGAACCCGCTTCTCCTTCATCTGTCGTCTGGTTGCCGTCGCAAGTCGAACGGGGGGCTTGAGCAGGAGTAGCTTATGAAGCGGTATTTTCTGTCGTGCGCCGCCGTTCTCGCTATCGGCCTGGCAAGTCAGTACGCTCTTCCCCAGACACCACCGCCGATCGCTCCAAGTCCGACAGCCGCCGAAACACAGGCCGCCGAAGGCATTGACCCGCTCGCGATCAGCGCCCTCGAGCAGATGGTGCAGCGGCTCGGTACGCTAAAGACCTTCGAGGTTCGCACCAGAACCAGCATCGATCATGTGCTCGCCAACGGGCAGAAGATCCAGATGGATGGCGGCGCGACTTACCGCGTGCGGCGCCCTGACGGCTTCTTTATCGAGACCAGCACTGACCGGCGGCTCCGCCAATTCTTCTATGATGGCAAGACATTTACGATGTTTTCGCCGCGCATGAATGTCTATGCACAGGTCGCCGCGCCACCGACGATCTCCCAGGTGCTGCAGAAGCTTGAAGACGAGTACGACGTCTCAGTTCCGCTGAATGACCTGTTCCACTGGGGAAGCGAGCCGACGGATGTGCAGGCGATCAAGGCGGCGTCGCGCGTAGGCTACGCGAAGGTCGGGGGCGCCGATTGCGACCAGTTCGCCTTCCGGCAGGAGGGCGTGGACTGGCAGATCTGGATCCAGAAGGGCGACAACCCGCTGCCACGCAAGCTGGTTATCACGACGCTGGAGGAGCCGAGTCAGCCTCAATACGTCGCTTACCTCGACTGGGACACCAACGCCCGGATCGACGGCGCCGTCTTCGACTTCAAACCGCCCAAGGACACCTACAAGATTGAAATCAGACGCGTCTCCGACGCAGCCAAGCCCAGCAACTAGGAGAGGCCGCCATGAAGGAAGCCAAGCGGTTGCGATATTCAGCTCTTCCCCACCTGCTGTTCCTGTCCCTTGTGCTGATCCTCGCGAGCATACAGGAAGCCAGCGCCCAGCGCCGTGGAGGCGGGGGCGGCGGCGGGGCCCGCCAGAGCATCGGAGCACGCGGCGGAGGCGGGGGCGCCAGTCGCCCGGCCGCGGCCAACCGTGGCGGCGGCCAGCAGATGGCCCGCGGCGGTCAGGCGGTCCAGCGCGGCGGCGGACCAGCCCGCAGCGGCACGGACCGCGGCAGTGTCGGAGCTGGCACGCGCGATGCCGCCGCCGGCAACCGCGGCGGTAATGTCGGTAGCGGCAATCGGGACATTGGCAGCGGGAACCGCAGCAGTGAGCGCAACACCGACCGCAACACAAACCGCAACAGCAACAACAACATCAACATCGACAATGACGTCAACATCGACGCCGACGGCGGCTGGGACAATGACTGGGACTACCATCCCATCGCCGCTGGCGTCGCCTTCGGCACGGCCGCCGCCATCACTTCGGCGGCGATCGGATCGATGTACTATTCGCTGCCGCCTTCGTGCGCGCCGCGGCCCTATAACTCTATCTCCTACTATTACTGCGGCGGGGCCTGGTATCAGCCCGCCTACTCCGGAACGAGTGTGACCTACACGGTAGTCAACGCCCCCTATTGAGCTGCCGGAGCGCATTCCCATGACAACTCGGATCGAAACCGGTTCGTCACGCTATTCCCTCCCGGCGTGTCGCGACGTTTCTCCGGTTTTCATGGGAGCCCTTTCAGGAACCCACCTGAGAGCGCAACGCTCTGAAATAGGCGATGACTTGCGCTGGCGGCGCCCGCTTCCACTTCCCCCGTGCCGCCAGATCGCGCACTTCGGTGTTTGTGGTCATGCTCCAGAGCCCCGCATGGCAGCCATGCGGGGCTCATTTTTTCTGCACTGACGATCGTCGAGGAACCTCGCCACACACAAAGGACCACGCGGCTTCCCGTCCAGCGAGAGCATCGCTGCCGGGATTCACGCGCTACCACTGGCGTTCGGAAAATTTCTTCCGTTTTTCGCTTCGCTTCAGGTGAACACCTGATGTGTGAACGCGCGCCTGCGTGTTCACTGTATCCTCAAGGCGGAAAGCCACCCGACATGCTGCAGAAAGTAGAGCGCCGGCCGGCGCCACAACCGGCAACTGAGACACTGTCGCCCCCTCGCAAGGGAATGATCTGGGTTGAGGGCGGCGAATTTCTGATGGGGGCGAACAACTTCTATCCGGAAGAAGCGCCGGTACGCCGCGTTTCTGTTGAGAGCTTCTGGATCGACGCGACGCCCGTCACCAACCGCCAGTTCGAAGACTTCGTCCAGGCTACGGGTTGGGTGACCGAAGCGGAAATCCCAGCTGACCCGGCCGACTATCCCGGGGCCAAGCCCGAGATGCTGGCGCCGGCCTCGCTCGTCTTCACGCCGACAACCGGCCCCGTCGATCTCCAGAACCCGTCGAACTGGTGGAGTTATCTACCCGGCGCCAATTGGCGGCATCCCTACGGCCCCGATAGCTCGCTGGATGACCTCGCCGACCACCCGGTCGTGCACGTCACCTGGCACGACGTTCAGGCCTATTCGCTCTGGGCCGGCGCGGACACGCCTACGGAAAAGGAGTGGGAATACGCCTCACGGGGCGGCATCGATGGCGCGATCTACGCATGGGGCGACACACTCAACCCCGGCGGTCGCCAGCTCGCAAACACCTGGCAAGGCATGTTCCCCTACCAGAACCGTGCTGCTGACGGTTGGGAACGAACGTCTCCAGTCGGCTTCTATCCGGCCAATGGCTACGGCCTCTACGACATGATCGGTAATGTGTGGGAGTGGACCTCCGACTGGTGGTCGGCGAAGCCGCAGGACGTTTCAGGTTGCTGCCAGTCGGCGGGCTCCGCTGCGAGCGTGAACCCGATGGATCCTTGCCGCATCCCCCAGAAAGTCCTGAAGGGAGGCTCGCACCTTTGTGCTCCCAACTATTGCCGGCGCTATCGGCCTGCTGCGCGCCACCCCCACCCGGTCGACACGTCGACCAGCCATATCGGTTTCCGCTGTGTAGTAAGACCTCCGAGAGCTATGTGATGCCCAGATCGCTTCCTCCCCAAATCCGCCGCCCGTCCGAAATGGCCGACGCAAAGCCCGAAGATGGCGCGGTGCGTCTGTGCATTCTCGCTGCCTATCGCTCTGAGGATCCAGCCTCGGCCGGGCTGCTCATCGCATCCACCTACGCCCCGCCGCCGCCTATCCGGCCGCCGCTGGTTGACCAGCACAGTTGAGAGAGATCAGGCGAAAAGAACCGAAATCGACGCGCCCTCATTGACAGGGTCGATCTGCAACACGCCGCCAATCTGGGCCGCCAGCGCATGCAGCAGTCGCATGCCGAGGCTGGCGCCCACATCAAACGACGCCGGATCGACCCCCGGTCCGTTGTCGTGGACCGTCAGCCGCCACTTCCAGCCGTCGCTGCGCAGCCTGATGCGAACGAGCTGAACTCTGCCGCGAGGCCCGTGCTTCACCGCATTGGTCACCAGCTCGTTGACGATCAGGCCCAGCGTCAATGCATCGGCCGCCTGCATCGCCTTCTGCTGGATATCAAGCTCGAGCTGCACCGGCGGAGCGCCCGTGGCGTTGAAGCAGATAGAGAGATCGGCACAGACCTCCCCCAGGAACTCCGAAATCTGGATCTCGTTGATCTCCGACAGATCCTGAAACCGGGCATGCAGCCGTGCGATGGCCGAAATCCGGCCGTAGGCCTGCATCAGCAGCTCGCGCGCCTCGGCGTGCACCGCCCCACGCGCCTGGATCGCCAGGCTGGAGCCAATGAGCTGCAAATGGTTCTTGATCCGGTGCTCGCTCTCCTGCGTCCGGGTTTTACGGGTTGCGGCCTGCGGCGAAGGTGAACTTGCGGCGTCAGTTCCCGCGCCGGAGACGGGCACAGCCTGCATCTGCCTGAATAGATTTGACATTCCGTCCTCCTGGAACGGAACTCTGCTTCCAGGCGAGCTTTGCGGCTACTCGGGTGGATTCCCAACTCGCCTTGGGGTCAGCGACCTGTCCCAGACTGGAAGGTCAGGCCCCTTGCGTCGGAGAATGTCCTCTCTCAGGAATCGGTTCCCGCCCAAAGGAGTGGCCGTGGCGCGAGAGCCGTCTGACGCTGACATGCGCCGTGAAAACATGGTGGCGCATCAGATCGCACAGCGCGGCATCACCAATCCTCGCCTGCTGGCAGCGATGCGCAAGGTGCGGCGTGAGGCGTTCGTTCCGGAAGATTACAGGGAGCTGGCTTTCGAAGATGGCCCGCTCCCCATTGGGGAAGACCAGACGATTTCACAGCCCTACATCGTCGCCATCATGGCAGAGGCGGCCGGCCTGCAGGCCGGCGACAGAGTCCTCGAAGTCGGGACAGGCTCTGGTTATGCGGCAGCGGTGCTCGCCGAGCTTGCGGCGCAGGTCTACACTATTGAACGCCGTCCCGGTCTCGCGGTGCGGGCCGAAGCGACACTAGGTTCCCTTGGCTATTCCAACGTCAGTGTACGGACAGGCGATGGAACAAGAGGCTGGCCCGAAGCTGCGCCATTTGATGCGATCATCGTTTCAGCCAGCGGACCACGCGCGCCTGAAAGCCTCAAGGAACAGCTCGCCATCGGTGGAAGGCTTGTCATGCCTATCGGCCAGGGCCGGCCGCAACTGCTCTGCAAGGTAACGCGCCTCGGCCGCGAGAAGTTCGTCGAGGAAAATCTCGGACCGGTGCAGTTCGTGCTGCTGGTCGGCGAAGAAGGATGGGCGGACATCCGCGGCTAGTAGTGGTCCGAGTAGGGCCCGGTCTTGCACGAATAGCCTTCCGGCGGCGGCGTCAGCCTGAACGCTTTGGGGTCCGAGCCCTTGGGATGCGACGCCATCGTGCGTAGAGCCCACAGATTGAATGCATCTCGGTTGGTCTGCGGCCAGCGATGGCCATGATCGCCGGTGCAAGCCACGTGCACGATGTTCGGCATCGAGCTGAAATAGTTGGCCCCGGCCTGCGTCGAAGGCCGATAGTCAGCGCACAGGCCAATCGTACCGCCGCAGTTGTAGATGTCGTTCTCGCCGCCCCACATGGTGATGACGATCATCGATTCCAGCCTCGTCGGGAGCGGGAATGGCCCGATCCTGCCCTGATGGATTTTGGACGGCGCCGCTTTCACCGCATCCCGCGCGGCATTGAATGAAAGTGCTGAACCGTCGTCAGCCGTGACATACCATTCTCCGGACAGCGGCATGCCGCCTGCCCAGAAATCCGAATTGAACGTCAGCACGCGGTTGGTGACGGTTCCTCCCGCGGAAATGCCGCCGATGAAGAGACGCCGCGCATCGAGCGGGTATTTCGTACCGACGCAGCGCACCATCGCCTCGAAGAAGCGCGAGTCCGGACCGGGGTCGGTCTTCCATTTTTCGCCTTCGGTGTTGCCGGCGCGGCCATCGTTCCACGGCTTCCAGTTCCATCCGTTCGATCCCGGCCCGTCGCAGGGCGCAAAGCCCACGTCCGGATCCTGGTTGGCGCACTGCCGGACGGGACCAATCACCATGAAGCCATGATCGGCCAGCCGCGCGTTGGCGCCCGAGCGCTCGACATAGAGGTTGGCGTTCGCAGATTCGACCGTCCCAGACAGTGGAACCCAGACAGGCGCCGGGCCCGCGCCCGCTTTAGGCGGCACGACGATGAAAGCGCGCATCATGCCGTCGGACGGAAAGTTGGTGTTGAGCCCTTCCTTCACCTCGAAGCCGGCAGGGCATTCCCAGTTCACGGCCGAGGATTGCGCGGCCTGCTCAGGTGAAGCGCAGGCAGTCGCCAGCAGCAAGGAGATAACCATGGTTCGGGCTGGGCGCATCATTGTCTCCCGCAGGGCTATCGGTGTTACAAGGGAAATCAGATTGGCCCGCAAGGCTCCGTGAGCGTCACCTCGCTTCATATCCTCGTCATGCCGCCACTGACGCTACGCGAACCGTGACTTCGGCAGACGGGTTATGCGGCACGCGAGGTCGTCTTCTCCCGAGGCCAGCAAATAGCTGTCGTCATGCTCGACAATGCCGGTGGTAAAGACGATATCGCGCACATAACGCAGCGCATCGAGATCGGGGCTCAGTTCCGGCCGGGCCTCGAGGATTGGCTCATCATCCGCCAGGCGCAGGATGCGGCACGGGTTCTCACGATCCAGCAGAGCCCAGAATGTGCGATAGACGCCGACCGCTCCGCGCACTTCGACGCCATGATAGAATGTCAGCCAGCCGTCCCTGGCCGGAATGGGCGGCGTGCCGCCGCCGATCTTCATTGTCGAACCCGACCCGCGCCGCGCGCGTATGCCGGGCGCCTCCATCGGCTTCCAGTGCAACGCATCCGGGGACTGCGCCAACTGGATGCATGGACCCGGAAGGAATTCGCTCCCGGGTGCATAGCTGAAGTAACACTCGCCCAGCGGCCGCGTCAGCGCCATGAACCGACCGCCGACCTTTCCCTCGAACAGCAGCATGTCCTTGTTCTGGTGATCGAGCACGATGCCTTCGAGGCGGTAGTCAAGTCCGTTTTCGGAAACATACAACGTCGTGCAGTGGCGTTCCGCGCTGACTGAGCACGTCGTCATGTACCACATGCCGCCGATCCGGCTGATGCGTGCATCCTCTACGCCATACTCCTGATAGCTGTGCGCCGGCTGGATGATGCGGTCATAGTGTATGCAGACAACCCGTCGGCCTTCTGGCGAAAGCTCCACCGGCAGCAGCCAGGAAAGAGACGTCAGCACCAGGGTCCTGTAGTGATGCTGCACAAGCTGGAGGCTGCGCGGATCGCTGTCGTTGATTCCTGCGCGTGGAAAACGATCGACGAGGTAACGGCCTTCACTCCAGCGCGGCGTAAGGACGTACTCCCCAGCGATCGGATTTCGCAGCGCCTCCGCGACGCGCACCATCATCAGCAGATTGCCATTGGACAGCCGCGTGAAGCCCGGATTGAAAGCGCCAAGGACATAGGTCTCTTCGCCGACGAATGCCCGCAGCGGAGACATGGAGAGGTCCACATCGCGGGGACCGAAGATGACCAGATCGTCGGACGGAGATTGCGAGCGCCTTGCCATGGCCATTATCTGGCGCGGCGCGGCGCCGCTTCAACAGGTTCGGGCGCCGTAAAATACGGTTGAACACGTCGCAGACCACAAAGCGCACAAGCGCCAGGAGGGTTCCAGAACTTTTCGCATGTTGTGATTTGGCCGGTTTTCTTCACGTGAAGGGATGTTGCGGACCCGACGGGCGCCAAGCGCGTTCAGTACCGGACAAAGGAGTTCCGAGCATGTTCTCGATCACCGGTAGTCTCTGCGGCATCCTCATCAAGGTCGAAGACAACGCCGCATGGAAGGACCTTGAACTTTCCGGGTGCGTCGTGGTCGGTGGTCCCGAGGTTCGGTTCGGCCGTTTCGAGCGCGTCACCTTCGTGAATTGCGTCTTTCTTTATGACGGCATGGAAGTCGAAGGCCGCGAATGGCTCGAATTCATGAGCCGCCCGCGCCAGCCCAGAAAGACTGCCCGCGCGCCACGCCGCGGCCGGGCCACCTAAAGCGCGGATAGACCCCCGGCAATCTGTCGACTAGCGTGCCGTCATGCCGACGAGACGCACGATCTCAGCTTTCAACACAGCAACCGCCAGCGAGAACAAGATTCACGATGACGCTGTCGCCAGCCGCTTCGGTTTCACCGGCGGCCTCGTGCCAGGTGTCGATGTTTTTGCCTATCTTGCCCACATGCCCATGGCGCGCTGGGGCAAGGACTGGCTTTCCGGCGGCGCCATGCAAGCGCGGTTCGTGAAGCCGGTTTACGATGGGGATGTTGCTACCATTTCAGCGGATTTCGAAAACGACTCGCTTGTTCTCTCGATCGAGGCGCGGAGCGATGTGTGCGCGACCGGATCGGCCAGGCTGAAAGGCGAGGCGCCCGCGCCTGTACTTCTCGCCACTGCTGACATGCCTGACTTCGAGCGCCGCCCTCGCGCGTCGATGGAAAGTCTGGCCCGCGGCCTGACGCTCGGAACACTGCGCGAGACCTACATGCGGGAGGAAGGCCTCGCTCACATCGAGGCCGTGCGCGACGACCCCGCACTCTACGACGACGGACGAATCGCCAACGCCGCATGGCTGCTCCGCAGGGCCAATTATGTGCTGGCCGACAATGTGAAGCTTGGCCCGTGGATCCATGTCGAAAGCGCCATCAATCTGCATGGACTGCTCACGGATGGCGAACCGCTCGAAGTGCGGGCGAAGGTGGCCGACAATGTCGACACCAAGGGCCACCTTATGGTCACGCTCGACATCCAGATGCTGTCCGGGGTCCGGCGCATCATGTCGTGCCGGCACTGGGCGATCTACGAGCCGCGTCAGGTACGCGAGGCGGCCCGATGAAGGCCCAAATACTCGGACAGGACGGGCCCGAACTTGCGGACGTCCCGGTCCCGACAACCGGGCCGGAAGACATCCTCGTTCGTGTACGCGCATGTGCTCTGAACCGCGCCGACCTTGCCATGGCGCGCGGCGTGAAACATGGCGGCGCGGGCGGACCCGGGCAGGTGCTCGGACTCGAATGGGCCGGCGAAGTTGTGGAATCGCGGGCCGCAGGCTTCAGACCCGGCGATCGTGTGATGGGGTCCGGCGCTGGCGCCTTTGCCGAGTATGTCTCCGTGGACTTCGGCCGCGCGCACGCGATCCCGCGCGATGAAATGACTTTCGAGGAAGCCGCCACGCTGCCGGTTGCGCTGCAGACGATGCATGATGCGGTCGCGACACACGGCCAGGTGGGCGCCGGGCAGTCCGCCATGATCCTCGGCGCAAGTTCCGGTGTCGGCTTGATGGGACTTCAGATCGCGCGAAGCAGAGGCGCCGCACTGGTCATCGGCACATCGACGAACGCGGAACGCCGCGCCCGGCTGGGAGAATTCGGCGCGCATCTTGCGCTTGACACCAGCGATCCGAACTGGGTGCAACAGGTTCGCGACGCCACGCAGGGCGATGGCGTTGATGCCGTGATCGATCAGGTGACGGGATCGCTCACAAGCCAGACCCTGCATGCGACCAAAGTGCTCGGCCGGATCGTCAATGTCGGCCGCCTCGCCGGCAATCAGGCCGAATTCGACTTCGACATTCACGCTCGCCGCCGCATCACCTTCATCGGCGTCACTTTCCGGACGCGTACAAAGGAGGAAGTACGCGAGATCACCCGGAAGATGCACGCCGACCTTGGCCCGGCGCTCGCTGCTGGCAAGCTGCGCTTGCCCATCTCGCATACCTTTCCCTTCGCGGACCTGAAGCGCGCGCTGGATCTTATGGCGGCGAACCGCCACTTCGGGAAGATCGTGCTGCGGATCTAAAACGTCCCGTAGCCCTTGGAAGCGATGTAGGTCTTCAGTTCCTGCGCGCGGCGGTTCGGGTCCGGATGAGTGGACATCCATTCCGTCGCCCGATTGGTCTGGGCTGCCGCCATCTTCTCCCACAACCGGACGGATTGTTTCACATCGAAGCCTGCAGCGTGCATGTACTCGACCCCCAACCGGTCGGCCTCGCTCTCGTTCGACCGGCTGAACGGCAGCAGGATGCCGACCTGCGCCCCTGCGCCGGCTGCAGCCATGACCATGTTCAGCGTTTCACTGCTCATCTTCATCGACGAGCCGGCAATCGCGCCGCCGGCCTGCAGCGCGAAGCTGGTGGCC
>DATBNA010000467.1:0-8217 GCA_036554545.1 Hyphomonadaceae bacterium | reverse complement strand
CGAGAACTCGAAGCACAACCTCGCGGAGACAGATGCGCAGGATTCGATGCTGGCCTGGTATCAGTCGGTGATCGCCGGCGGGAAACGCCCGGAATATTCGTGGACGAAAGCGGCCGATGGCACGCTGACCGTGAAGAGCGTCGATACGCCGAAGGAAGTGAAGCTGTGGCAGGCGCACAATCCGAAGACGCGCGATTTCCGCGTCGAGCATCTCGGCAAGGCCTACACGTCGAGCGTGCTGCAGCCGCAGGCGGACGGGACCTATGTGGGACATGTCGACAAGCCCGCGACGGGCTACTCAGCCTTCTTTGTCGAGCTGACCTATGACAGCGGCTTCTCGGTTCCGTTCAAGTTCACGACCGAGGTCAGCGTCACGCCTGACGTCCTGCCGTACAAATGGGAAGACGCTGCGGCAAAGTACGCGGATACTGCGCCCAAGTGACGCCCGCGGGTTCTCACGGGTTGTAACTTACCGACTTGTCATGTCTCCTTCTCCGAACAGAGGGAGCCGGACGATGAGTCTTCGGGTGGTCGGGATCAGCGCCCTTATGGCGCTCGTGTTTTCTGTTGTCATCAATTGGCCGGCCGCGGCGCAGCTGATGGATCCGGCGACGCCGGAGCAGATTGCTGAGCAGTTGCGGGCCGGTGGCTTCGAGGCCGAGGTGCATCCCCCGACCAACAGTTCGGGCCCGGGCATCACGTCGCGCGCAGCCGAGGGCGTCAACTTCGACATCAGCTTCGATGCCTGCAACGACGAAGGAAAACGCTGTCAGGTCATGGTGTTCAGCGCAGGCTTCGCCTTCGAGGACCCCGACAAGCGGCCTTCGAAGGCGGATCTCAACCGCTGGAATCTCAACGAGTTCGGCAAGGCTGTCGCCAACGCCAATGGCGATCCGTGGTTGGACCTTGAGGTGAACCTCGTTGGCGGGATCACCCGCACCAACCTCATCGACACGATGAAATGGTGGAACGGACTGGTCGGAGACTTCGCAGCCCATATCGGCTGGGACGCCGAAACCCGGGCGGTTGCCGCCGGGCGGAGCACCGAGGCCGGGTTGTTCGGGGACACCGGTCGCTGATACTCCTTCGCCTCGAACCGGAGGCGGGACATGCGCTACATTCTGATGGCGGCAGGCGCGCTTGCGCTGGCGGCGTGCGGCAAGGCGGAAGACGGCGCCCCAACGGCGGACGCTGGCGCGGCAGGCGCATCAGCCTGCTCTGTTGGAACGCTGCCAATCACCGGCCTCTGCAGCGACGCCAACCCGTCGCTCTTCCTTGCGGTCGACCCCAGCCTCGAAACCCTGGCGCGCGGGTGTGTGTGGCGAACCGAAGAGCTCCAGACGAAAGAAAACGAAGCGCTGGTGTTCCGCGCGCAGGACTGCACCGGCGAGATGTGGGACCGAATCGCCTACATATGGGTTGACCGCTATGTGAAATCGCACTCGGTCGCGGTGCCGGCGGACCAGGCGATCTTCCTTCTGGAAGTGCTGCCCGTTCCAGAGGGTGAAACCGCCGAGCAGGTTGCCCTGAAGACGCTGGCGCAAGCGCCGGAAGACCAGCGGACGCGATGCGAGATCAAGCCATACAGCGGGCCCAAGGTGGTAGGCCGCGCCTTCGAAATCTTCCCCAACGCCGAATTCAAGGCGGAGCTCGATGCGGCCTCGCCCGACGAGCCTTGGACGGCGTGCGGTCCGAACGGCGTCACCATGGACGGGGTCGAGTTCTGGGAGGCCCGCGAGAAACGCGCGCTCTTCCACATGGTGGGGCAAGACCAGCCAATGTGGGACCCGGCGAGCTTCACTTTCTATGCAAAAGGCGCAGACGGAAAGTGGTCAAAGACTGACTGACCGCAGTTCGCCTGATTGCGGACATTTCGCCAGCACGGTTTCAAGCACTATCTTGTTCAGCCTGTGGGAGGACCTGCCATGTTTCGCCCAGCGGTACTACTTGCTGCCCTTGTTGCCTGCGGATGCGCTAACATTCCGGCCGACAATCCGCCGGAGATGCCGGCGAGCGCCGCTTCAGCCGAGCTTGAGGGAGCGCCTGCCCCGCCGCCTGCGGCCGTGCCCTTCGAGCAGCCGACGCCGACGCAGCGGCCTTTGCCAGGCGCAGCGCCGGCCGCCCAGCCTGCCGCCCAATCCGAAATCCCGCCCGACGCCAGACCTGTTCTGGTGGGAGGATATTCGCCGGCCAACCCGTCCGACCCGGAGCTACAGGCGGCTGAGAAAGTGGCGATCGGAGAGATCTATCGTCGCGAGCCGCAGCGCGGGATAGTGGAGGATGTCCAGCGCGAGGCGCAGGTGGTTGCGGGCATGAACTACCGCTTCACCGTGAAGATGAGCGGGCCGAACTCCTACCGCGTCGTCGTCTTCCGCCCGCTCGAGGGCGAGATGCAGGTCACCCTCTTCGAGAAGCTGACGTCGCTCAACTAGCGCATCATCGCGCGGCAGACACTCTCGAGGCCCCGCGCATCGACGTCGTCGAACGCCTCGAAGTCCGTCGAGTCGACATCGAGCACGGAGACCAGCGCGCCTTTCGCGTCGAAAACCGGCACGACGATCTCCGAGTTCGAGCGTGAGTCGCAGGCGATGTGGCCGGGGAATTTGTGAACGTCGGGAACGATGATTGTTGTCCGCTTCGAGGCGGCTGCTCCGCAAACGCCCTTGCCGAACGGAATGCGCAGACAGCCCAGCGATCCCTGATAGGGGCCGACGACAAGCTCTTCGGACTTCAGCGGATCGACCTCGTAGAAGCCGCACCAGAAAAAGCGCTCGCCGAACGCCGCTTTCAGCAGCGACACGGTCGTCGCATGGCGCGCCGTGCGCGATGTCTCTCCGGCGACAACGGCGGCCACCTCCTCCGCCAACTGGCGATAGGCCGTCGCCTTGTCGCTCGAATAGGTGATCTGCTGTTCCGCCATGGCGGAACTCTTACGCTTTGGCGAGGCGGCCGTGGAGGGCTTCGAGCGTCGCGGCAAATTCCCTCTGCTTGTCGGAGCTGAGGCTGGCGATTGCAGAGGTGAGGCGATGCACCGGATCATGGTCGAGCAGCGCCTTGCCAGCGGCGGTGAGGTCGATCCGCCGGATACGGCGGTCCTCGGCGTCGGCCTTGACGGTGACAAGGTCCTTTCGCGCCAGGGCGGCGACCGCGCGAGAGGCGGGAGCGTGGGTTACTCCGAGATACGATGCGACCCCGCCGACGGTGCGCGCCTGACGAGCGGCACGGGAGAGATAGCGGAGTACGGCCCACTGGCCGGCGTGAATCGCCTTCGGGCCTCGGGCTTCATAGACGGCGCGTGCGGTCTGTTCGAGCAACCGCGCTATGGCCGTGGCGTCCATGCTGTCTCGATCCCTTGCGTGCGTCGTTAACAGGGACCGCCCAACCTCCCGGCCCGCGCGAAGCTGTCTAAGCCACAGCGCTGCTATGGCAATTCCAAAAGTCGTCCGGTCGGTAACATCTTGTTGGTCAAAGTAGATTCGGCTGATCTAGCCGTATGTTCCGTGCGGGAATGAAAATCTGGATTCGCAATCGGACAGCAATTCAACTTGGCTGAATCATCAGAAATTCTGTGGGCCCGCGAATCGAGTCCCTGAGCCGCCGCGATCTCATGTAAGCGATTACTTGGAGAGGCTGGAGCGGGTGAAGGGAATCGAACCCTCGTCGTAAGCTTGGGAAGCTTCTGCTCTGCCATTGAGCTACACCCGCATCCCGCGTTGAACTATCGCTTCTCCCCGCTCCCAGACTCAATCGAAATAGCTCTGATTGCGTCTAAAGTGCAAGAGATTCCGAGCCAAAACGGAGAAAGAAGAAGCAGCGCCTCACGCAAGGGCTGTATTGATGCCGCCGCTCGCGCATTTCTTCTTGACCGTATGTGAAGAGCGGTCCTGAGGTTCGGGAATGGCTGCGCCGGGGGCTTTTGTAATATTCGGGGCGACGGGCGACCTCGCCCGCCGCATGCTGTTCCCGTCCCTCTATTTCCTGCACGCTGACGGCCTCCTGCCTGAAGGCCTGCGGATTATCGGCGCGGCCAGGTCTCCCCATGATGACAGGGAGTTCCGGGGCCTGGTCGAGGAATGGATCCGTGAACGGGCTGGGGCCTTCTTCGCAAAGGACGCCTGGGAGGCATTTGCCAAACGCCTCACCTATTCCGGAGGCGATGCGTCAGACCCCGCGAGCTATGCCGGCCTCAAGAAGAAGCTCGGTGATGCTGGCGAGACCATATTTTACCTCTCGACCTCGCCCGCCCTTTACACGCCGGTGGTCAAAGGTCTCGCGGCGCAGGGACTCACCACGGCGCCCAACCGGATCATCGTCGAAAAGCCGATCGGCAAGGATCGGGCGACCTGCAATGCGATCAACGAGGCCATCGCCGAGCATTTCAGCGAACAGCGCATTTTCCGGATCGATCACTATCTGGGCAAGGAGACGGTCCAGAACCTGATCGCGCTGCGCTTCGCCAACTCCCTGTTCGAGCCGCTGTGGAACCGACACACGGTCGACCACGTCCAGATCACAGTGGCGGAGACCATCGGGGTCGAGGGGCGCTTCGGCTATTACGACGAATACGGCGCCACGCGTGACATGGTGCAGAACCACCTGCTCCAGCTTCTCTGCCTGATCGCCATGGAGCCGCCCTCCGACATGCGGCCGGAATCCCTGCGGGGCGAAAAAGTGAAGGTGCTTCGCAGCCTTCGGCCAATTCCGGATGCTGAACTCGGGCTCAAGACCGTACGCGGTCAGTACACCCGTGGTGTGGCCGACGGCAAAAGCGTGCCCGGCTACATAGAGGAAGACGGCGGCAAGCCGTCTGACATCGAAACCTTCGTCGCCATCTGCGCGCATGTCGACAACTGGCGCTGGGCGGGCGTGCCATTCTACCTGCGCACCGGAAAACGGCTTCCCAAACGGTCCTCGCAGATCGTTATCGACTTCCGCGACGTGCCTCACTCCATCTTCAATGGCACTGCCCTGATGTCGAACCGGCTGACGATCACGCTGCAGCCGGAAGAAGCCATTTCACTTACCATCATGAACAAGACCCCGACGCTGTCCCTCACTGGCTATGAGCTTCAACCATTGCCGCTCAACCTCAGCCTGCTCGATGCCTTCAAGGGCGAGAAGCGCAGGTTCATCGCCTACGAACGCCTCCTGCTGGCGGCGGTGTTGAACGACTCGACACTGTTCGTAGGCAGGGACGAAGCCGACGCAGCCTGGATCTGGATCGATCGCATAGTCGAGGGATGGGCGCGCACCGGCATGAAACCGGCGCCCTACCCGGCCGGAAGCTGGGGCCCGGCAGGCGCCTTCGCCCTCACCGAACGCAACGGCCATAGCTGGTACGAATGATGGGCTGGTACGAATGATGGGCTGGTACGAATGAGCGCGCTGATCAGCCACGAGGAATCCTTCTTCCAGGACCGCAAACGTCTCTTCGCCGGCCTCACCCACGATTTCAGCGAGCGGCTGGCGGAGATCATCAAGAAGCGGCGCAAGGCGAGTCTGGCGCTGGCGGGCGGGACGACGCCGGGTCCGCTCTACGAGGCGCTCTCGAATCTTCCGCTGGCTTGGGAGAAAGTCTCGGTCACGCTCACCGACGAGCGCTGGGTGTCGCCACAGGATCCGGCCAGCAACGAATGGCTTCTGCGCGACCTGCTATTGCGGCGACGGGCAGCGAACGCGACCTTCTACGGCTTCAAGACCAACCACGCAAAAGCGACGGGCGGCGCGGCGACGGCGGAAAAACGTATCGCGCCAATCATGCCTTTCGACATCTGCCTCCTCGGCATGGGTCCAGACGGACATATCGCTTCGCTTATTCCCGGCGCCGAGGGTTATGACGCGGCCGTCGATCCTGCGAACACCAAGAAGGTCGCCGGCATCCATTCCGAAGGCGCGGCAGGCAGCCCCGAGCGCATGACGCTGACACTGAGCGGCATCCTGTCGTCGCGCCGCATCGTCCTGCTCTTCATGGGGCAGGACAAGCTGGCGATGTACAACGACTCCAAGGAAGGGCGTGGAAATTCGCCGGTGCGCGACCTGCTGGCGCAAAGAAAAACGCCAGTCCACGCCTTCTGGGCGCCCTAGGGGCGGCCCGGCCGCAGAGACAGGATGCGGCCATGACCCAGGCAGCAATCGAACAGGTCGGCCGACTGGTTGCACCTCTGCTGCAGACGCTCGAGGCGCTGGCGCATCTCGCTCGGCATCTGCATCCGCCGAATTTCTCGCGCGTGCTGGCGGGCGTCGGGACGCCGGATGCGGAGTTGCGCGTGGCGCGGGCCATGCCGGCCTGGCCTGATCCCTACTCCGCGATGCGGCCGAACATCGACCAAGCGGCGGATGAAGCACTGGCGGCGTTCGATGGGCTGCGCGACGCGGCGACCGCGCCGCAGGGATTGCAGGTGGCGTACCGGGCCTTGCGGCACGTCCCTCGGGCGCTGGAGGCGCTTTATCCGCTGGCGGGAATTCTGCCGCCGGTGAACCGGTTCTTCCTCGACGCCGAGCGGCGGCAGGACAAGGACTTCCAGGTGCGGTTTCTCCAGCCGGCGCCGGACGGCACAGGCGTGATGTGCTTTGGCGATGACCCCAAGGCGCGCAATTCGGTGTGGGTCTATGTTCCGGAAACATATTCGCCAGACACGGCGCTGCCGCTGGCGATGTGCCTGCATGGAGGCAGCGGGCGCGGGCGGGCGTTTCTCTGGAGCTGGATACGCGATGCGCGGAGCCGCGGGGCGATCGTCGTCGCGCCGACATCGCTTGGAGAGACCTGGGCGATATCCGGAAACGATGTCGACACACCGCACCTCGCCCACATTCTCGATTTCGTCCGTGGCGAATGGAACATCGACCCACAGCGGATGCTGCTGACCGGCATGAGCGATGGCGGCACGTTCACCTACACCTCCGGGCTGGAGGCGGGCTCGCCCTTCACGCACCTGGCGCCGGTTTCGGCGGCATTCCATCCGGTGCTGGTGCAGATGGCGGATTCGGACCGCATACGCGGCCTGCCGATCCACATCGCCCATGGGTCGCTGGACTGGATGTTCCCGGTCGACATGGCCCGCGAGGCGGAGCGCTATTTCCGTGCGGCAGGCGCGGCGGTTACGTTTCGCGAGGTCGAGGATTTGAGCCACACCTACCCCGCCGATCTCAACGGGGCGATGCTGGACTGGATCGACCAGAGCCGGCGGACTTGATCCTGCGCCTGACGCCCGCATGTTGATCTGGTAGAGGCTCTGACGACTCACACAGGGAATCGCCCATGCCTGCCCTGCACCCCCCGCTGCATCCGAAGATCGCCGAAGTCACGCAGAGGATCGTGGAAAAGAGCCGCGAGACGCGCGCGAGCTATCTCGAACGGATCGAGGACGCCCGAAAGGCCGGGCCGGGACGCGCGCATCTTTCCTGCGGGAACCTGGCGCATGCATTTGCGGCATCCCCGTTGGGCGACAAGCTGAGCATACGCGGGCGGGCGCCGAACATCGGCATCGTCACCAGCTACAACGACATGCTGAGCGCACACCAGCCGTTCGGCGGCTATCCCGACATCATCAAGGACGCAGCCCGCAAGTCCGGCGGCACCGCGCAGGTTGCAGGCGGGACACCTGCAATGTGCGATGGCGTCACACAGGGCCGGCCAGGCATGGAGCTCTCGCTGTTCTCGCGCGATGTGATCGCGCTCTCGACCGCGGTGGCGCTGACACACGACGCCTTCGACGCCGCGCTGATGCTGGGCACGTGCGACAAGATCGTGCCGGGGCTGGTGATCGGCGCGCTTTCGTTCGGCCACCTGCCGATCCTGTTCTCGCCGGCGGGCCCGATGCCGTCGGGCATTTCCAACAAGGACAAAGCCAAGGTGCGCGAGCAGTTTGCGCTCGGCCAGGTGACCCGCGAGCAGCTGCTTGAGGCCGAGGCCGCATCCTATCACACCGCAGGCACCTGCACCTTCTATGGCACGGCCAACTCCAACCAGATGATGATGGAGCTGATGGGCGTGCACCTGCCCGGCACAGCCTTCGTCAATCCCGGCACGCCGCTGCGCGAGGCGCTGCTGCGCGCGGCGGCGGGGCGCTGCATCGAACTGGCGAAGGCGGGCGACAACCCGTTCGGACGGATGATCGGCGAGCGGGCGGTGGTGAACGCACTGGTCGGGCTGATGGCGACGGGCGGGTCGACCAATCATGCGCTGCATATTCCGGCGATGGCGGCGGCGGCGGGCAT
>DATBNA010000364.1:0-6179 GCA_036554545.1 Hyphomonadaceae bacterium | reverse complement strand
CGTGGACCCGATGATCAGACTAAGTCGGGTCTTGTGGAGGCAATTCAGGGAGGATGTCCCGCCGACATCCTCCCTCTTTTTTTGATCCGTTGCTTTTGATCTCCGGGTCGTGATCGCGGCCGACAAGAATACGCCCCAATCCGGCGAAAGCCTCGCGCCACGTTGGAGGGATCGTTCATGCTGACACGCAGACTGCTGTGCGCTTCGGGCCTTGCCCTGAGCGGAGGCGCCGCCATTGCGCAGACGCCGGGCCTGCATCTCAGTGCGCCGCGCGCGGCTCACAATGTTCTGGCAATGCGGGACGGATCGGTGCTGTTCATCGGCGGATGCGTCGAAGACAGCTGCGAGACGGGGCCTGAGAGCGCGTCGGTCGATCGCTACGATCCGCAAACGCGCCGCATTTCACGCATCGGCCGCCTGCTGGGGTCGCGAATGCAGGCGGCGGTTGCGGAACTGCCGGACGGGGCGGTGCTCGTGGCGGGCGGCTGGTCCGGCGGCAAGACAGCTTCTGTCGAGCGGTTCGACCCGAGGCGCGGGGCGTCAGAGCAGATAGGCGAGCTTTCGGCGCCGCAGGTGTGTGCGCCCCTTACGCTCCCCGGCGGCCGGCTGCTGATCATGGGCGATCGCACAATAGATGCGGTGGACACGCGGACGCTCGCCATCCGGCAACTGACCGCAACTTCGCCATGGCTGGATTCATCCACCGCCACGCTCTTGCGTGACGGCCGCGTTCTCGTCGCCGGCGGCCGCGTGACAGGCCAGCCGCGCGCGGAGGCATGGCTGGTCAACACCGCCAATGGCGCCGCCACCCCGACAGGCGCGCTTGCGGCCCCGCGGCGCAAGCATGCGGCGGTGCTGCTGAACGACGGGCGCGTCCTCATGGTTGGCGGAGCAGGCGCCAACGACCGCCAGAACAAGTACCGCAGCCTCGAAGTCTATGATCCGGCGACAGGCCGCTTCTCCCGCGTCGGCGAGACGATCGAGGCGCGCTTCAAGATACCGGATGCGGCCGTAAAGCTGGCGGACGGGCGTGTGCTGGTTGCCGGCGGGGCGGACTATCCCGAGCTGATCGATCCTTCGACCTGGAAGGTGCGGCGCGTGCACTTCGCGCTCGATGCGATGCTGAACTTCTCGACGGCTGTGGCGCTGGCCAACGGCGATGTACTGGTCGCAGGCGGATATTCCGAACGGACCATCGATCCGACCGACCGGGTGTGGATCATTCCGAGGGCGTTGATGGCCTAGGCTGCGGCCTGGCCGTTGTAGGGGACACGGTCGGACAGGAAATCGTTCATGTGCCCCGAAAAGCGCTGTCCGGCCAGTTCGGCGCGAACCATGTGGCCCTTCCAGCTCTGTCCAACGATGGGGATGGAATAGGCCTGCACAAGTTCGGCGGCGCCTTCGAGCACGCGGCCATCCTTGAGGCGCACGGTGAAAGTGCGGTGCGGTCCGGGCGGATCGAGGCGAAGGCTCTCGACGTCGGTGGCCTTGTCGCCTTCGAGCAGGTAGCCCTCGCGCCGGTTCTGCGTGAACAACAGAGTCGCGGCCGCGTCTTTGCCCCAGAGGGTGATGTAGGCGAATGGTACGGTAAAGCGCGGGTTGGTTTGTCTTTGTTCGTGAAACTGGGCGGGCCCCTCGATGTCGAAGCGTTGGCCATCGACTGTCACGGTCGCGATCGAACGACCGAAGATTTCAGTGCGCCCCCGATTGAGGCCAGAGTAAAGACGGGCTGGCAGGAATGCGATCGTGAAGGATAGCGGATACGCGCCCGGACCAAATGCGCTGGTTGTGGTTCGCCTGGCTCGGACGGATCCCTGAACCCTGGCGGCGCGCGGGCCGGACACCGGCCCAAGGCGCTCGAACTCAAGTGTGCGGGCTGAATCGGCATAATAGGCACGGTCGCCTGCTTCCGGCGCCGCATCGCTGCCGCACGGCGCCTGATGCTCGACGTAGGAGAAAAACCCTCGCGGCGTGCGGGCATGGACCCACAGCCAGGCGAGCCCCAAAGACGGATAGCGGCACAGACGAACAGTCAGGCGCCGCTCGCCGTCGTCGGATGCGACGCCTGAGTGAACGGACTCGCTTGGCGTTTCGATGTTGCGAAACACCTCGTCGGCAGGCGAGCCCTGCGGCAGAGTGGAGCAGGCCGCACCGGCCAGCGGCGCCAGCAGAACCGCGCGCCGATCAGGTCGCCACAGTGCGCTCATGCCCACTCCTTCGTCCGCCAATCAGATGCAGCGTCAGCTTGGCACAAGTTGCTCGGCGCGTCGCGCGCTTCGTCGTAGTGTTGCCGCTGGGGCAGATTGCGGGTTGGCCTAGATCGCCGGCTGGATCGGGCCTTCGGCGCGGCCGTGGACGAACTGATCGATATGGGCGCTGCCGGACGCGTCGAGCTTCGAGACCGGGCCCCGCCAGACGATGCGGCCTCATGCAGCATGGCGACCTCGTCGGCGATCTTGCGGACGCTGGCCATGTCGTGGGTGATCGATACAGCGGCGGCGCCCAGCGCCTTCACCTGTTCGACGATAAGGTTGTTGACGGCGTCAGCGGTGATCGGGTCGAGGCCGGTGGTAGGCTCGTCGAAGAAGATCAGGTCGGGCTTGGCGATGATGGCGCGGGCGAGCGCGACGCGTTTCTGCATGCCGCCGGAGAGCTCGGCGGGACGGAGGTCGGCGGCGCTGGCGCCGAGGCGGACCTTGGCGAGTGTTTCGATGGCGCGCTTCTTCGCTTCGCCGCGGCCGACGCCGTCGCGATATATCAGCGCGAAGGCGACGTTCTCCCAGACGGTGAGGCTGTCGAACAGCGCGCCGCCCTGGAACAGCATGCCGGTGCGACGGCGCAGGGCGGCGATGGCGGAGCGACTGGAGGCCGGCTCGCCGTCGAAGAGGACTTCGCCCTGGTCGGGCGTCATCAGGCCGAGAGCGCACTTGATGGTGACCGACTTGCCTGTGCCCGAGCCGCCAATGATCACCAGCGACCGGCCGGGGGCGACGGTGAGGTCGACGCCGCGCAGGACTTCCTTGTCGCCGAAGCGTTTGTGGACGTTCCGGAGTTCGAGGATCGGGGAAGCGCTCACAGGCCGATGCTCGTGAAGATGGATGTGAGGATGTAGTTCGAGGCAAGGATCAGCACCGCTGCGCCGACGACGGCGAGAGTCGCCGCACGTCCGACGCCGCCGGCGCCGCCCTTTGAGCGGTCGCCCTGGTAGCAGCCCATGATGGCGATAATTGCGCCGAAGAAGGCGGCCTTGATGACGCCGGACCAGATGTCGTTGGAGGTGACGAAGGCCCAGGTGTTCTTGAGATAGAGGGCGCCGTTGAAGTCGAGCGAGTTCACGCCGACGAGGTAGCCGCCCATCACGCCGATGGTGTCGGCGACGAGGACGAGGAGTGGAAGCATCAGGGTCGCGGCGAGGACGCGCGGCGCATAGAGATAGCGTTCGGGCTTGGCGGAGAGCGTCAGCAGGGCGTCGATCTGTTCGGTTACGCGCATGGCGCCGATTTCGGCGGCGATGCCAGCGCTGACGCGGCCTGCGAGCATCAGGCCGGCGAGCACGGGGCCGAGTTCGCGTGTGATGCCGAGGACGACGATGTTGGGGACGAACTGCTCGGCGTTGAAGCGTGAGCCGCCGACATAGATGTTGAGGGCGAGGGCTGCGCCGATGAACACGGCGGTCAGGCCGACGACGGGCAGGGAGTAGAAGCCGATCCGCACGCACTGCCGGAAAAATTCGCGGACATAGATGACGGGCGTGATGCACGCCGCAAGCACGTGTATGGCGAACACCGAGATGCGGCCGACTTCGCGGAACGCGGCGATGACCGTGTGCCCGATCAGCTGGAACGGACGTATGACGGCGGGGGCGCGCTCGGTTTCCGGGGTAGCGGTCATTCGCCGCCCGACCAGGTGCGTTCGACCCGTGGGCCGATGCGGGTGAGGAGTTCGTAGTCGATGGTCCCCATGGATGTTGCGACCTCCGTCAGGGGCATGTTGGGTCCCAGGAACTCGATTTCATCCCCCACCTTGGCGTTCGCGCCCGTTACATCGACGACAATCAGGTCCATCGATACGCGCCCGACGATGGGACGCCTTACCCCGCCGACAACGGCATTGCCCCGGTTCGACGCGGCGCGCAAGAAACCATCGGCATAGCCGAGGCCGACTGTAGCGAGGGTCTTCGGACTGTCGGCCGTCCAGGTCGCGCCATACCCGACGGTCTCGCCGCGACCGACGCGCCGGACCTGCAGGATCGGCGTCGTGATGGTGACGACGGTCTTCGGCGATGGGCCGTCAGATGGCGTGGGTCCGCCGCCATAGAGGCCGATGCCGGGACGCACTTCGTCCAGCGTGAACTTGGCGCCCAGATAGACGCCGCCTGTGGCCGCAAAACTGCGCGGCGCGTTGGGCCAGAGCGTTGCGGCGCCGGTGAATTCGGCGAGCTGGCCGGCATTCATCGCGTGGTCTTCATCGGCGCGCGCGAGGTGGCTGAGAAGATAGTGTGGCGAGGGCGCACGACGCGCAGCTTCGGCCCAATCAGCCTTGGAGATGCCCAGCCGGTTCATGCCGGTATCGGCGTGAAGCGAATATGCGCGCTGCATGTTCGTGCGGCCGCGCCAGATTTCGATCTGCTCAAGCGAGTTCAGCACCGGCTCGAGGTTGTACGCGATGAATTCCTCGACCGTGTCATTCGCCGGCCCGTGAAACGCGGCGATCTCGGCGTTGGCGCCGATCGCCTTTCGCAGTTCAGCGCCTTCGCGAGGCCAGGCGACATAGAAGCGCGTGCAACCGGCGCGGGCGAGGGCGGGCGCGATCCTTGCCGCGCCGAGGCCATAGGCATCGGCCTTGACGACGGCGGCGGCCCTTCCGGGCGCAGCGCGCCGGGAGAACATGCGCCAGTTGTCGACGACGGCGCCAATATCGATGTGAACCCGGGGTCCGGCCATGGACATGGGCTAGCGGGGAATCGCGCACACGGAAAGTCTGGAACGGCGGCCTAGCGCCCGTCCTCGATCGCGTAGCTCCGGGCCAGGTTCGAAAACTTCACACGGCTCGGGCTGAAGCCGACTTCCACCTTGCCGATCGGGCCGTGGCGCTGCTTGGAGATGATGATCTCGGCCTGGTTGTACTTGGCGTCGAATGCGGCCTTCCAGTCTGCGTATTTCGGGTCGTCCTGGTTGGGCTCGAGGCGCTCGAGATAGTAGGCCTCGCGGTAGATGAACATGACGACGTCGGCGTCCTGCTCGATCGAGCCGGATTCCCGGAGGTCGGCGAGTTGCGGCCGCTTGTCCTCGCGCGATTCAACGGCCCGCGAGAGCTGCGACAGCGCAATGATGGGGATCTGCAGCTCCTTTGCGAGCGCCTTCAGCGACTTGGTGATCTCGGTCACTTCCTGCACGCGCCCATCGCTCTTGCGGTTGCCCGACGGCGTGATGAGCTGGAGGTAGTCGATGATCAGGAGATCGAGTCCGTTTGTGCGCTGCAGGCGCCGCGCACGAGCGGCAAGCTGCGAGATCGAGATGCCGCCCATGTCGTCGATGTAGAGTGGAATATTCTCCATTGACGCAGCCGCTTCGCGGATCTGTTCGTAGTCGCGGTCCGACAGGTCGCCGCGGCGCATCTTGTCGGACGGTACGCCGGACACGTCGGCGAGCACCCGGCCCGCCAGCTGGTCGGACGACATTTCGAGCGAGAAGAAGCCGACGACTGCGCCTTCGTCCGTCTTCATCTGGCCGTTGGCGGCCATGGAGCGCTTGCAGTGCTTGGCGGCATAGTAGGCGATGTTGGTCGCCAGCGCTGTCTTTCCCATCGAGGGACGCGCGGCGAGAATGACAAGGTCCGACTTGTGCAGGCCGCCGAGCATGCGGTCGAGCTCATCGAGACCGGACGGGACGCCGGCGATCTTGCCGTCGCGCTGGTAAGCGAGGGCGGCGGTGCGGATCGATTGCGCCAGCGCAGTGTTGAAGGTCTGGAAGCCCTGCGCGCCCGACCCGCGTTCGGCAAGCGAGAAGAGCTGCTTCTCGGCCGCCTCGATCTGCTTCTCGCCCGGCTCGTCGATTTCCGACTTCGTCGCCTTTTGCACGATCTCGGAGCCAATAGAGATCAGCTCGCGGCGCAGCGCGAGGTCGTGCACCAGCCGGGCGTAGTCGTAGATCTCGGGACCGAACGCCGCGCTGTCGAGC
>DATBNA010000232.1:0-8642 GCA_036554545.1 Hyphomonadaceae bacterium | reverse complement strand
GAGGAACCACTTGTCGTGCGACTTCCACGGGAAGCTGGCGTTGTCGCGCCAGAACTTCATGATGTGCGGCGAATTCTCGACCACCTTGCCCTGATCGTAGGTGATCTTGCCGGTCAGCCTCGGCAGGATGTCCGCGACCGGCACGTTGATGTATTGCCGGCCGGCGACGATGGAGCACATCGGCGCACGGTTCTTCATCTCGTCGCACCAGCGCTGGGCTTCCATGACAGCAGTGAGCAGCGCCAGTGCAGCCCGAGGATATTTCGCAACCCAGTCGGCGCGCATGCCGAGCGCCTTTTCCGGGTGATCCATCCAAAGTTCGGACGTGGTGCAGGCGGAATAGCCGAGTTTCTGGTTGATCAGCTGCGCATTCCACGGCTCGCCGACGCAGAAGGCGTCCTGCGTGCCGGCGCGCATGTTGGCCACCATCTGCGGGGGCGGGATGACGATGGTCTCGCAGTCCCTGTCCGGATCGACGCCGCCGGCCGCAAGCCAGTAGCGCAGCCAGAGATCGTGTGTGCCGCCCGGAAAGGTCATCGCCGCCTTTGCCGGCTTGCCTGCCTTCTTCATGTCGGCGAAGCGCGCCTTGAGCGGCGAGGCGTTGAGACCGACGCCGGAGGCCCGCAGCGCGTTGGAGACCGAAATGCCCTGGCCGTTGAGATCGAGGCGGCAAAGGATGTTCATCGGCACGGGCTTGCCGCCGGTGATCGTTCCCAGCGCCATCAGATAGGGCATGGGTGTCAGGATGTGCGCGCCGTCAATGCCGCCGGCGGCGGAGCCGAGCACGAGATTGTCGCGGGTCGAGGCCCAGGAGGCCTGCTTCAGCACCTCGACATCCGGCAAGCCGTACTTGTCGAAGAGGCCGCGTTCCTTGGCGATGATCAGCGGCGAGGCGTCAGTAAGGGCGATAAAGCCTAGCTTGGCTTTCGTTACTTCAGGACCCTTTGCCTGCGCGAAAGCGCCCGATGGAAACGCCATCTTGGCGGCGAACACCGTGGCGGCGGCGCCTGTGAGCGCGGCTCGGCGGCTGAGTTTTCCGGAATTGCTGGTCATGTCGCGTCCCTTTTTCTCGCGCATCAGAGTCTCCACTCGAAGCCGACCCAGATCTTGGTGCGGTCGGCAGGCGCGGGCGCGACGCCCGGGCCGTCATAGTCGGCGTATTTGAGAAGCCAGGAGAGGCGCGGCGTGATGGCGCCTGTCGCCTGCAGGTTCCATTCGGTCCCGAGATCGGCGCCGGTGCGCTCGGCCTCGAACACGTGATAGCGGGCGAGGAAAGAGAGATTGAAGAGATAGTCCCACTTCCAGCGCGGCGACCACGTGATCGTGGCGTTGAGATCAGAAAGACCGTCGATGGTTGTCTTGACGCCGTTGACGATGAAGGCGTCCGACCAGCCATTGAAGGCATGCAGCGTCGCCAGCGGCGTCGCGAAGCCGCGCGTTCCGTTGCCTTCGAGCTGCTCGTAGTTGATGCGCCCGGCGAACTCTTCCCAGGTCAGGGTCGCGTCACCAGACAGATAGTCCAGATCGTAGTCCAGGACGCTCGAACCGTATTCCTTCTGCGTCGCCCAGGAGGCCGCATAGTCGAGACGAAAGGCGTCGATCCACTGCTTGCCGGTCGCCCGGATCCCGTAAGTGATGTTCGACTGGTTGCGCACGGCGACCGTTGTCGGCTGGGTGAAATCCAGCGCGTAGGTGAAAGCCGTTACCTTCAGCGGCTCGGCGAAGGCGTAGCTCGCATTGAGGATATGACTGTCCGACTCCCAGTCCTGGGCCTCGGCAAAAATGCGGTTGATGTGGCCGAGATATGCGTAGGTGACGTCGAAGCGGCCGAAATCGGCGTCGAACCTCACGCCGTCGAAGGTCTGCTCGTCCTGCCGCCAGGCGACGCCGCCGATGAAGCGCTGGTCGTCGAGATTGATGCGCTGGCGGCCGAGCGTCGCGGTGAAGTTGCTGGTCGGCGTCCAGGCGACCTGCAGCCGGTTGAGTTCGGTGACGTCGGGATCGAAAATCTGCGCATAGGCGGTCCTGCCGTTGACATTGGTGTCGTAGTTTTCGGGGCCGAGCTGGCGCACATCCTCGAATTCGATGAGGCCCTGCAGGCTGTTCCACTTCGCCGTCTGCCAGCCGAGGCGCGTGCGCGCCGTGAAGGCTTCGCCATCGAGACGGCCGGTCTGGCTGACATCTTCATAGCGCGGCCGGAACTCGATGATCGGCGTGCCCAGCTGGATCGCCGTGCTGAGATCGACCGGGGCATCCTGCGCACAAGCGCCCCCCGCCGCGACTATCATGATCCCCGCTGCGCCCCCGAGCGCAGACAAGACTCTTCCGTTCGCCACCCAACGGGTAGCGTTTACGCCGTCCGCCATGTCATCCCCTGCTGGCCCTTGGCCAAAAAGAAAAACGTCCGCGCGGCGCTGATGAAGCCGCACGGACGTCGTTGTCCGAATTCCTCAGGCGCTGCGATGCGCCCGCCGGAACGCCATTGCCCCGGCCAGTGAACGAGTGGTGCGACGGGCTTCGCAGCGCAGCAAGACCTAATGCACGCACTTACCTACACGGACACAGTGGCGCCTTCGCGTTGTGCTGCATTGCACGCTCGTTGTTCAGAAGTGCGGCGCGCTTTCTATCTCAGTGCGCGCTCGGCGGCGCCGCGGTGGCTGTCGCTGCCGATCGAGCCCGCGGCAGTGTGATAGGCCGCGACAACTCCGGATTCGCGGGGCATGCGGCTGGCGACAGTGACCAGAAGCGCCGACTTGTGAGAGTCCGAGCCGATGCGGGCTGTGGCGTCGATGAGGGCGCGCCAGCCGGCTGGACTGAGGCGGGCTTCCCGGGCGAGGGCTTCCAGGGCCTGCACGCCGTGGCTGTCGCTGTCGATTGTGCGCGCGGCGTTGACGTAAGCGTTCGACAGCTCGTCGGAGGCGGCGATGCGAGGCGCCACAGAGACCAGCAGCGCGGACTTGTGGCTGTCCGAGTCGATGCGAGCGGCGGCGGCGATGAGGTCTCGCCAGCCGGCGGGGCTCAGGCGGGCTTCCCGTGCCAGAAATTCAAGCGCGTCCATGTTGTGGCTGTCGCTGTCGATGGAGCCGACGGCGGCGATGTAGTCACGCGCGAGTGCATCGGATGCGCCGACGCGGCGGGCGGCCGAGCGCAGGACGGCGTCGAGATGGGAGTCGGAGTCGATGTCCTGGCCGGAAAGCCTGATGATGTCGGCGACGCGGGCATCGCTGATCGACGCGCTGGCGACAGCTTTCGAGAACGCTGCCTGCATATGGCTGTCGCTGTCGATCGAACGGGCGAGTTCGAAGTAGGCCGCGGCCGTGTCGTCAGCCGCCAGCGCCTCAGGCGCGACTTCATCGAGGACGGCGTAGACGTGCGAGTCGGAGTCGATGCTCTGCCCCGCCTTGAGAAGCTGGACGAGCTGGCGGCCTTTTGGGTTCTGCGTCTTGAAGGCCTTGTCGAGAGTCGCCTGGAGATGGCTGTCGGAGTCCATCTGATTGCCGACGAGCGCCATGACGCGCTCGAACATCGGCGCAGCGAGCATGGTCGTGTCGAACCACCGGCCGACATAGGCGGTCTGGACTGAGTCCGAGTCGATGAGGCCGATCTCGGCGAACAGCGCATCCTGGCCGCGTTGCTTCAGGAACCAGTCGACGCGCTCCTTTGCATTGATGCCGGTTTCGCGCAGGAGGATGGGCATGAGTTCGGCGACGAAGGCGTCTGCTTCCGGTCCCCAGGGACGACTCTGGCCGCCGGCCCAGAATTCGCGGCGGATGCCGCCACCCGAGCCGGTGTAGCGCACGCGGCGGGTCTGCAGGCCGCGGCTGAGTGTGGCATCGAGATAGCTGCCGTCGGACATGTGCCTGACGCCGCTGCCGTCCGGAGCGAGATCGATCTCGCCGTTGGCTGTGGCCGTCAGCTTGTAGTCGAGGCCGCGTGTCGTGGTGATGTTCATCCGCACTGTGCCGTTGTCGCGCGAGATGCTGACATTGCGCTGCGGCTCGGGCGCGGGATCGAGTGCCGGGACTTCAGCGACTGCGTCGGCTTCGGGTGCTTCGGCGAGGGCTGCGGCCTCCGGCGTGGCGAGCGCGGGCGGGGCTTCGGGAGAGGCCGGAGCTTTCAGGGCTGCAGCGCCTTCGAGTGCTTCGGAAGCCCAAGGCGCTTCTGGCGTGGCGACGGCTTCGGGCGCAGCGGGAGACTGCGGCGCGACCGGCGGCACAGGCGCAAGCGGCGCTGGCTGATCGTGCGCCTGCGCGGAGAGGCCGGGTAGGACGGCGGCGAAGGCGAGCGCGCACGCGCCGATCAGGAGTTTCGTCTTCATGGGGAGGACACCGCTTGTGTATCTGTTGTTGAGCAGGCGTTCGACGCGCTGGACGAGCTCGGATTTCGGCTTGGCCATGGCGGCGGCGAATTCTGGCGTGGCGATCGCCTTTGCACGGGCATGGGCGATGTCGACGAAGGTGGAGATGCATTCAGCGAGCGGGCGGCCGCTGCCAGCGCGCGTGGCGGCCCAGTCGTCGGCAGAGAGCTCGGCCAGGTTTGCAAGGCGGCGGCGGGCGAGGAGGTTGAGCGGCTGGAAGAAGAAGACCGTGCTCAGGCCCATGCCGATGGCGAGCCAGAGCGAGTCGCGATGGAGGACGTGGGCCATCTCGTGCGCCAGCATGGCATCCAGCTGACGGTCTGGCAGCCGCTCGCGCGCCCAGACGGGGATGCAGATCTCTCCACTGGGCAGCGTGAACGGGCCGGCGATGCGCTCGGAGAAGCTGACCTGCGGCAGGCGGCGGAGGCCGACGTCGTGGGCGAGCGCCTGGATGCGCTCGAACAGCGGACCCTGGACGACGGGTTGGCGGTCGCGCAGCTCGCGATGTGCGGCCCACCACACGTATGCAGCGCGCAGGACGAGGAATGAGGCGATGCCGGCCCACGCGTAGAGAAGCGTCGCGCCGAGCTGTCGCCAGTCGAGCGGCCAGTCCGGTGAAACGCCTGTACGTCCGGTGACAACGGGCTCTGACGCGCCAGAGCCCGTGGTTGCCGTTGCCGTGGCTGCTGTTTCCGGCCACGCGTAGATGACCGGCGTATCAGGAAGCAGGATAGGATCGACGATCTGAGGTTGCAGTACGGGGACAGTCGACGGAGGGGCAGCCTCGGTTGCGGCAGGCAGAATGGCAAAGCGGCCCGCAACAGGATCTACGAGACCGCTGGCCTGCAGCGTGGCTGTGGCGACGCCAGCAAGAAGCGCGGTGCGCCAGAGCGTGGAAAGCAGCGCGGGCGTGGCGTGTTTCAACAGGCGTTCGATGAGCAAAACGCCGGCCAGGAATAGGCTCGAGTGAAGCGCATAAGCGCCGAGCCAGAGCAGGACGCCGTCCCCCAGCGTGGTCATCCTGTTTTTCCTCTCCTGGCCAGAAGCTTGCGGACCGCCTCGATGTCGTCCCTGTCGATGTCCTTCTCGTTGACCAGGTGCGAGACCAGCGCGGAAGGATCGCCGCGGAACAGCGTATCGACGAGAGAGGAGACCATCGAGCGCGTCACTTCGCTTTCGGTCACGGTCGGCTTGAAGACGCGCTCGCCCTGCTCCTTGACGGATTTTACGAGGCCACGCTTTTCGAGGCGGGTAAGGAGCGTGGCGACGGTGGTGTAGGCGAGCTGGCGCGGCTTGCCGACGCGTTCGTGGACTTCTGCGGTGGTCGCCCTGCCCGCGCCCCACAGGACGCGCATCAAGGCGAGCTGCATGTCGCTGAGACTGACATCCTTGCTGGGCATGCAGATTCCCTGTCCCGAAGCTACGACAGGTGTAGAACTACATGTGTAGGAGATAGAGTCAAGCGCCATCGCTGGCGATGCGCGGCGAAATGGCGGCTTCAGCCGGGACGTCGCAAGACAGCGCTATTGCTGTGTTGTCGCCGCGCGATCGACCTGCATGCTGCTCACCACACCCGATGCAGCGAGGTCATGCGCCTGCCTTGCCGTGCATTCGATGGCAAGCAGGGGCTGGGAGCCGAGGCGCTCGATCTTTTTCGCGCCATAGGCCCTGGCCGCGGCTTCGACGCGGGAAAGCGCGTCAGCGACCGATTGGGGCTGCGCGTCGCCGACGCCGACGATGACGCGGACCGGCTGATCCGCAGGAAGCGCAGCGAGCTGCGTCATCACGGGCTGAAGCACGGGTGGCGGCGACGGGTTCTGGGCCACGGCGACCTCCTGTCCTGACCCGCCGCCGAGCACATTGGAAGCTTCGAGGAGGCGGATGCGCGGGCGACCGCCGACATCGACGCCTGTGTCCTTCAGCGCTTTTTCGATCTGGTCGATTGTGGCGGTGGGATGCGCCGATTTCAGCGCGGCGAAAGCGCCAGCGACATGCGGCGTCGCCATCGACGTGCCGTTGAAGCTGGCGAAGCGTCCGCCCGGAACGGACGAATTGATGCCGACGCCTGGGGCGTGCAGATCGACCTGCGGGCCGCAATTCGAGAATTCGGCAAGCTGGTCCTGCTTGCTGGTCGCGCCGACCGTGACGGCCGTCGAGATGCAGCCAGGGAAGCTGACAGACTCTCGGAAACCGTCATTGCCCGAAGCAATGGCGGTGGCGACGCCGGCGGCGCGAAGCTGGTCGATGACCGGCTTGGTGAGATCGAAGTCGCATTGCTGCGTAGAGCGGCCGCCGCCAAGACTCATATTGACGGCGGGAATCGAGCGCTGACCGGCCTGCTGCAGCACGAAATCGAGCGCACGGATCTGGTCAGAGGTGAACGAGGCGACGCAAGGCGAGGCGCCGACGCCGCAGGCGCGGCCGGTGAACTGGCTAAAAACCTGGACGGCCACGATGTCGGCGTCAGGGGCGACGCCAGAGAAGTCGGCTCCCTTGCCTGCCGCGATGCCGGCGACATGTGTGCCGTGATCACATCCGGTGGCCTTGCACTGGACGCCTGCGCCTTCGCCAGTCTGCGAGGCTTGGCCGTTCGGACAGACGCTGGTCGAGCCGCTGGTGGCGGACGTGGTAGAGAAGCAGGCCTCGACCGCGACGCGGCCGGCCAGGAACGGATGAGTGCGATCCACGCCGGTATCGAGAACGGCGACGGATTGGCCGGCGCCGCGGCCGCCCTTTTCCCAGACCTGCGGCGCCTGAACCAGGGGGCCGGACTGTGCAAGCGTCGGATAAGCGATGCGGTCTTCCGCCCATTCGCCGAATTGCGGGTTAGCGTACATGGTCGTGAGTTCCTGCGCGCTGACCTCGGCGACGATGTAGGGGAGACGAGGGCTGATGATGGCGACTTCTTCTGCGCCCGCATCGCGGAAGGCCTTCAGCGCGGCGGATTGCGCAGTACGAATGCTTGCCTGCGCGGGCTGTGCGTTGAGGCGCACGATGACGCGGACGGCGCCCTGCTCTTCGGCTTTCGCGGTGAGCGCGGCGAGTTGCGACCCTGCGGCAATGAAGGCGGGCGGCGGACATGCGGGGCGCTGCGCAGGCTCTGCGGTCTGTTCCGGCTGTGCATCGGGTTCTGGTTGCGGTGGCGCAACGGACTTTGGTTCGCACCCCGGAAGCGCAGACAACGCAATGGCGATCGCGCTTGCTGTCCACCAACGGCGCCGAGACATGCAGCCCTCCGTCCCTGATGAGGCCACACATCTATCATGGCGACTTGTGGTGCGATACAGTTCGGGCAGCCTTCGCGAGTGACACTTCATTCACGCGTCATGGCGTGGGACGGATCAGGAGGGGACGTCATGGCTGACGCCATGTTTGGGGCTCTCTGGCGTGCGTTTCTTGTGATCGCTGTTGTCGGAGGCGCGGCAAGCTGCGCCGGCGCACCCGATCCATCCGAGTATGACGCTGCAGACATCGAACGCGGGCGCGTGCTTTTCTTCAGCGAGACGTTCAACGGCAATGGGCGCACGTGCGCGACGTGCCATCGCGCGGAAGACAATTTCGGATTGTCGACTGCCTTCATCGCGACTCTGCCGCAAAGCGATCCGCTGTTCGTTGCGGAGATGAACCCTGCGCTGGCGAAGGGTTTCGAGGCCCCGAAACAAATGCGGGGGAACGGGCTTATCCTCGAGAACCTCGACGGGTTCGACGACCTTGCCAACAAGTTCGTGCTGCGTGGCGTGCCTCACACTCTTGGGTTGAAGACGTCGGTGGCCAGCCGCGACGGCCCGCGCACCGGGTGGGGCGGCGATGGCGCGCCGGGCGATGGCGCACTGCGCGGTTTTTCGCTGGGCGCCGTGATCCAGCATTTTCCGAAGACACTGGCGCGGGTTCCAGGTGAGGACTTCAGGCTGCCGACCGATGCGGAGCTCGACGCGCTGGAAGCCTTCATGCTGTCGATAGGGCGGCAGGAGGACCTGAAACTGCCCCTGGCACTGACCGATCCGGTGGCGCTTCGCGGCCAGACTCTGTTCATGGATGACAGGGTCGGGCGCTGCAATATCTGCCACTTCAATGCGGGGGCGAATGTGAATCCTGCAACGTTCGGCGTGGCAGGCAATCTCAACTTCAACACCGGCATGGTGAACCTGCCGGACCTGCCCGGGAACATCATCGCCGATCCCATTCCGCCGCCGGATGACGGCTTCCGGATTCCCGGTGACGGGACGTTCAATACGCCGGCGCTTGTCGAAGCGGCGGACACCGGGCCGTTCTTCCACAACAATGC
>DATBNA010000241.1:0-2313 GCA_036554545.1 Hyphomonadaceae bacterium | reverse complement strand
GCAGCGGGATCTGGTCGGTGGCGACCCATTCGTTCTCATAGCCGATGAACCCGACCCGCAGTTTTCCGCCGGCAACCGGATGCGTGTACTTGAGATAGAGTGTGTTCTTGTCGAGTTTGGCCGGGAGGTCGAACGGGCCGTCGCCGCCTCCGTGGCTCAGCGCGGCCAGGAATGTACCCTCGCCGATGTTCCAGGAGCCGGCGGCGCTGACCGTGTACTCGTCCGGGTCGACCCGCGCCTGGATGTAGTTTTCGGGGAGTGCGTCGTACAGGATGAAGGAGGCGGAGCCCGCCGAGGAATAGTCGCCATTGTCGGCGTACTGAACGCCTTTCCTGAATTCGACGCGCTCGACCAGGTCGGCCATCAGGAAGTTGAGGTCGAGATAGCCGCTCATGTGCGGGTGGGAGCGCTGGTTGATCGGCACGCCGTCGATGAAGCCGGCGAAGTCGGTGCCGTGGTCGAGGTTGAAGCCGCGCATGAAGTACTGGTTGGCCTTGCCGCCGGAGGAGTGCTCGGTGGCGATCATGCCGGGGATGACCTCCACCAGTTCGGCGGCGCGACTGATCGGGCGGGTCGAGAGGTCGGCGTAACCGACGACGCCTTCGGAGGCGGACTGGGCCTGGCCGATCTGTTCGAAGGAGCGGCCGAAGACGGTGACCGTGTCGCCCGAACGCTGGTCGGCGGGGGCGGGCTGGGGTTCCTCGGCGGCCGGGCCGGACAGCACCGTCTGGGGAACGTCGGCTGCCTGCGCGAAGGCGGGGGCCGCCGAGGCGAGCACAAGCGCGCTTGCGCCGCCCATCAGGATGCGGGTCCAGGTCGTCATTTCGGGGAGCTCCTCCACCACTCGATACGCAGGGTCGCGTCCTTCGACTCGGGCCTTCGGCCCGGCTCAGGATGAGGCCAGTCGCCCGGTTTTCACGGGTCGTTGCGTCGTGTCTGGCGGATCAGGAGCAGCTCTGGCAGGTGAATTACCGTAACAACCCGCATTTTCCGGGCGTTACAGTGAATGTTACAGCATATCGAGGGCGCAGGATCAGCCTGCCGTGTCGCGGCTGCCGCCCTTCAGCACGAACAACCGGTCACAGTATTTGCACTCAACCCAGTCTTCCTCGCCCATGTCATACCAGACCTTGGGGTGGCCAAGCGCGCCGCCGCCGCCATCGCAGGCGACCTTCCTGGTCGTCACGACAATCTTTTCCGGGTGCTCCACGTACCAGGACTGGTCCGTCATCCTGCCTTCGCCTTTTTCTCGCAGGCCCCGCCTCTTTGCGGGGCGTTCGGGCGGCCCTAGGTATGGGACCGCCGCCTTCGCAGTCAATGCGCCAGTCGGGCGTCCTTTGGTGGCAGCATAAGGATCAAGTCTTGAAAGATACGACCGCGCCGCCCGATCTGGCGATTGAGGCCAAGGGGCTGGCGAAAACCTATGCAGCTTCCAAGAAACAGCCAGCCAAACAGGCCCTGAAGGGCGTCGACCTCGAAGTGCCGCGCGGGTCGATTTTCGGGCTGCTGGGCCCAAACGGCGCAGGCAAGTCGACGTTCATCAACATCCTCGCCGGGCTGGTGAACAAGACATCCGGGAACGTGAAGGTGTGGGGGATCGATGCGGACAAGCATCCGCGCGAGGCGCGTGCGGCGCTCGGCGTCGTGCCGCAGGAAATCAACATGGATCCGTTCTTCACGCCCCGAGAGACGCTGGAGCTGATGGCGGGGTTCTATGGCGTGCCGACAGTGGAGCGGCGAACGGACGAAATTCTCGACGCGCTCGGGCTGGGCGACAAGAAGCATGCCTATGTGCGCCAGCTGTCGGGCGGGATGAAGCGGCGCCTGATGGTGGCGAAGGCGATGGTGCATGCCCCGCCAATCCTGATCCTCGATGAGCCGACGGCGGGCGTCGACGTCGAGCTGCGGCGGCAGCTGTGGGAATATGTGCGCAAGCTCAATGCGGACGGGGTGACCATTGTGCTGACCACGCACTATCTCGAGGAAGCGCAGGAGATGTGCGACCAGATCGCCATCATCAACCAGGGCAATGTGGTGGCGTGCGAGCCGACGCCGAAACTGCTGCAGCGGCTGAACTACAAGACGCTGGTGGTGCGGCCCGAGCCCGGGCTTGGCGCGATACCGGCCGCGCTCAACGATCTTGAGCCGGCGATGCGCAAGGATGGACAGCTGGCGATCACCTACCGGACGGGAGAGCACTCAATCGAGAAGCTGCTGGCCCGCCTGCGCGATGCAGGCGTTGGCATCGGCGACCTTGCGACGGAAGAGCCGGACCTCGAGGACGTGTTCATGGCGCTGACTAGCGGGTGAGGG
>DATBNA010000126.1:0-9415 GCA_036554545.1 Hyphomonadaceae bacterium | reverse complement strand
GCATAGCCCGCAGCGCGCATCTTGCCGATCGCGCCACGCTCGCCGAAACCGCCCGGGAGCAGCACGCCGTCGACATTGTCCAGTTCGGAAAGATCGGCGTTGGGGTAATCGTAGCGATCGGACGGGATCCAGGTCAGGTTGACCTTCACCTTGTTGGCAAGGCCGCCATGGCCGAGCGCCTCGACGACGGATTTGTAGGCGTCGTGCAGCGCGACGTACTTGCCGACGATCGCGATGCGGACTTCGCCATCGGGATTTCTCAGCGTCTGGGAAACATTGATCCAGTGTCTGAGGTCCGGCGTCGTCTGCTTCTCGAGACCGAAGTGGCGCAGCACTTCATGGTCGAGGCCGCGCGCGTGATACTCGAGCGGAACCTCGTAGATGTGCTGCGCATCGAGCGCTTCGATCACCGCCTCCGGCCGCACATTGCAGAACAGCGCGATCTTGCGGCGCTCTTCCGCCGGGATCGGCATAGGCGCACGGCACAACAGGATATCCGGCTGGATGCCGATGGAGCGCAGCTCCTTCACCGAGTGCTGCGTCGGCTTGGTTTTCATCTCGCCGGCGGTCGCGATGTAGGGCAGCAGCGTGAGGTGAACGAACAGGCTGGCTTCGCGGCCAAGCTCCTGGCTCAGTTGGCGGATGGCCTCGAAGAAAGGCAGGCCTTCAATATCGCCGACGGTGCCGCCGACCTCGACGAGGATGAAGTCGACATCATCCGTGTCAGCCTTGACGAATTCCTTGATGGCGTCGGTGACGTGCGGGATCACCTGCAACGTCGCGCCGAGATAGTCGCCGCGCCGTTCCCGCTCGAGGATCGACTTGTAGATGCGCCCCGTCGTCGTGTTGTCGGTCTTGCGCGCCGACACGCCGGTAAAGCGCTCGTAGTGGCCGAGGTCGAGGTCGGTCTCGGCGCCGTCATCCGTGACGAACACCTCGCCGTGCTGGGTCGGCGACATCGTGCCGGGATCGACGTTGAGATATGGGTCCAGCTTGCGGAGACGGACACGGTATCCGCGGGATTGCAGCAAGGCGCCAAGCGCTGCCGAGGCAATGCCCTTCCCGAGGGAGGACACGACGCCTCCCGTGATGAAGATAAATCGCTTCATGACGGATGACCGCTTTAGCCCCGGTTTCGGTTGAGGTCGAGTCAGGCGGAAAAAGGACTGCAGTTCCTAGGGAACTTGCCGCGCAGCGACCGAGTCCGGACTCGAAGTCCGCTTCCCGACCGATTCGTCCACAGGACCGTTGCTACTGGTTCGGGGCCGGCGCGAGCGGGTCCGGAGTTGGCTGCGCCGGAGCTGGCTGAGCGGGCGCTGTGTCTTGCGCTGGAGGCGTCGCGCCCGACGGAGCAGGCGCTGGCGAGGCAGGCGTTGTAGAAGGCGCCAGCGGATCGGGCGCCGTCGTCGCGGGAGGCGTGGTCGCCGGAGGCGGCGTGGTGGCGGGTCCCGGCGTAGCGCCTGGCAGGCTGAACGGGTCGCGGTTTTGTTGTTCCTGCAGCCCGCGCTCGAGTTCGGTCGGTGCACGCGCCTGCTCGGCGTTCAACCGCGTCATCAGTACACTGGTTGCGAAGAACACCGCCGCAAGGATCATCGTGGTGCGGACGAGAACGTTTGCTGCCCCGCGGCCAGAGATCAGACCGCCGGTGCCGCCGCCGCCCATGCCCAGCGCGCCGCCTTCCGAGCGCTGCAACAGGACGGCGAACACCAGCGCAATGCAGGCGATCAGGTGGATGACGAGCAGGACGTTCAGCATGGAAAAATGCGCCCCGGAACCAGGAGAGGACCGCCTCAAAGCACGTCGCGGGGGCGCGGCCAAGCCCCCGTATGGCTTTTCATATGGTGGCGCTGATAAGCCGCGCTAACCGGCGGCCCTCGCAATGGCAAGGAAATCGGCCGCTTTGAGGCTCGCGCCACCCACCAGGGCGCCGTCGACCCCGGGCACATGCATGAGTTCACGGGCGTTATCCGGCTTGACGGAGCCGCCATAGAGCAGCCGGACCTCATCTGCCTTTGACCCGAACCGCTTCCGAAGTCCCTCCCGCAGGGCGGCATGGACCTCGGCAACCTGGGCGACGGTCGGTGTCCGGCCGGTCCCGATCGCCCAGACGGGTTCGTAGGCAACCACAAACGTCGCTGAGGCGACTGCATCTGGGACCGAGCCGGCCAGCTGGCGGCCGACGACTTCAAGCGTCTTGCCGGCGTCCCGTTCGCCCAGGCTCTCGCCCAGGCACACGATAGGCGTGAGACCGGCTCGAATGACGGCCGCAGCCTTTGCTGAAACGATGTCGTCTGTCTCGGCATGCATGGCGCGGCGCTCCGAGTGCCCGACTATCACGTACCGGGCGTCCAGATCGGCCCACATTTCGGCGCTGACATCGCCAGTAAACGCGCCGGATTTTTCCTGGTGGCAGTCCTGTCCGCCGAGGGCGACCCCGCTGCCGGAAAGGATTTCGGCCGCCAGCGCCGCCAGCGTTGCAGGCGGACAGACTGCCAGTTCAACGCTCGCCGGAAGGGTCTCGGCGCCCGCGATCATGTCCTCGATTTCCGCCACCGAGGCCGTCACACCATTCATCTTCCAGTTGCCGGCGACCAGTTTCCGCATTGGTTCGTCACGTCCCCTTCACTGCGATTTGTCGCAAGCTTCGCCGGCTCAATCCGTAACGCCGCCCCGAATTGCCCGCCAGAATGCTGGAATGTCGCAGATTCCTGCGGCGAACCGGTTTCCGTTTCGCCCGGAAATGCTCTAGCAAGCCGTGTTCCAGCGGATAGCCCGGACAGGGGATGGCCGCCAGTCTTTCAGGGAGTTCCGCCGATGCTCGGCTGGATGCGCGGGTTTGTGAAGTCGCCGTGGGCGATCGCCCTCTTCGTGCTGCTCGTGATCGGCCTCGTGACCACGATGGGCGATCCCTTCTCGGGCGTTACCGGCGGCGGGTTCGTGCAGGTCGGCGACCATCAGGTCCGCCAGCGCGACGTCAGCCAGGCTGTTGATCAGGAGCTGAACCGCGTCCGCGAGGAAACCGGCGAGATCCTGACGCCGCGCGACGCCGCCCAACGCGGCATCACGCAGCAGGCCATCAGTCAGCTCATCTATCGCGCCTCTCTGCTCGCCTACGCCGACAAGATCGGTGTGAAGGCCAGCGCCGCGACCGCCAACAACCTGCTGATGCAGGCCCCCCGCTTCAAGGATGCCCTGGGCCGCGTGAACATGGACGAGGTCCGCCGTTACGCGGCTGAGCAGAACATGACGGTCGCCCAGTTCGAGGACGATATCCGCAAGAGCATGACGGCCTCCTACCTGGAGGCCGCTTCGTTCACCGGAGTTGTCACGCCGGAAATCCTGTCGCGTCCGCTGCTCAACTATTTCGGTGAGACGCGCACGGTCTCGATCGCGCGCATTACCAACACCACCATCCCCGAGCCCAAGGCGCCGACCGATCAGGAGCTGCAGGCCTGGTACAGTCAGCATCAGACCGAATTCCGCCAGCCCGAGCGCCGCCGCATCTCTGTCCTGAGCTATTCAGACGCCGACTTCATGGACAAGGTTGCGGTCAAGGACGAGGACATCAAGGCGCAGTACGACCGCCGCATCCGCGAATTCTCGACGCCGCAGACGCGCATCGTCGCGCAATTCACCGGCGAACGCGCCGCGCTGCAGGGCTTCGTGGACCTTGTGAAGCAGGGCGTCGCCCTCGACCAGGCGCTTGCGCGCTCGACCGGCGTGACGCGCGCCGACCTCACGCTCAAGCCCGGCGACGTCACCGCGCAGAATCCGAACGACGAAAACCAGAAGAAGTATGACGAATTCATTTTTGCGGTCCCCGCCAACGCGATCCAGGGGCCGGTTCAAGTCGGCGACACTTGGTACGCAGTTCAGGTGATGTCGATCACCGAGGGCGTTGCGACGCCCTTCGAGCAGGTGCGCGAGCAGATACGCGAAGACATCGCCAAATCGGAAGCGCGCCGGCTTTTCGACGGCACCTACGAGTCCTTCTACGACATGGCCGGAGGCATCTCGCTGGAAGAAATCAGCACCCAGATCGGCGCGCCGGTCATTGAACTGGCGCCGGTCGATGCGGCCGGTCGCACTGAGAACGGCCTTCGCTCGAGCCTGCTCGACAAATACGCCGAAGCTGTGCGCGGCCTGTTCACGCTCAGCGCTGGCCAGACCACCGATGTCGTCGAGAGCGAGGGCGAGCGCGCCATTCTGCGCGTCGACGAGATCGTCGCGCCCCACACCCTGTCTTTCGAGCAGGTAAAGGATCAGGTGCGCATCGGCCTCCTGCGCGAGAAGATCGAACAGACGGCCAACCAGCTTGCCAACGACGTCGTCGCCGCGGTGAAGTCCGGGAAGACGTTCGAGCAGGCGGCTTCCGCCAGTCGCATGGCGGTAATTCCTGCTGTCGAAGTCATGCGTGGCGGCCAGGGCCAGCTCGATCCGCAGGTTCAGGCCGGCATGTTCAACATCGCGGCGGGCGATACAGCTGTTGTGCGCGGTCAGGGCAATGAGCCGTGGGTCGTTCGCGTCGAGAAGGTGACGCCCGTGACCCCGGAGACTGCCGCCATGATGAAGGCGCAGATCGACAGCCAGATGCAGCAGAGCCTCGGCAACGACCTGCGCGAGACTTTCTTCCGCGGCCTGCAGAAGGAAGTGAAGGTCAACACCAACGAGAGCGCAATCACCGCGTATCTCGAGAACCTTACCAAAGACGAGACGCAATGACCGTTGACCTCCCCCGGCTCATAGTCAGGCGGCGGGTCGACGACACAGAGTCGCCGGTCTCGGCGATGCTCAAGCTCAATCCGATGCAGCCCGGCCTGGTGCTGTTCGAGAGCGTCATGGGCGGTGAGACACGCGGGCGCTATTCCTTCATCGGCATGGCGCCGGACCTGTGGTGGCGGGTGAAGGGCGGCAAGGCGGAGACGTCCGCAACCGCCGACTTCAGGAAGGTGCTGTCGACGTCCGACGATCCGATGGCCTCGCTCCGCGAGTTCATCGACGCCTGCAAGGTGGACGGCATGGAGGGCTTGCCCCCGATGGCGGCCGGCGCCTTCGGCTTCCTCGGATACGACATGGTGCGCTATGTCGAGAAGCTGCCGGAGGCGAAGCCGGATCCCAACGGCGTGCCCGAAGCGATGCTGATGCGTCCGGGCGTCGTGCTGATCTTTGACGGCGTTAAGCAGGAAATCATCATCGCGGCGCCTGAGCGCGGCGGAGAAGCGGCGACGATCGCGCGCATGGATGCAATCGAAGCGAAGCTCGACGAGCCGATGCCGCCGTCACGCCCGAACGATGCGCCGCTGGAAAAGCTGGAGTTCAGTTCGAACACCGAGAAGTCGCGCTACCTCGAAATGGTCGAGCAGGCGAAGAAATACATCCGCGCCGGCGATATCTTCCAGGTTGTGCCTAGCCAGCGCTTCTCGGCCAAATTCGAGCGCTCCCCCTTTGCCTTTTACCGGGCGCTGAGAAGGCTCAACCCCTCCCCCTTCATGTTCTACGTGAACTTCGGGGACTTCCAGATTTCGGGATCGAGCCCGGAGATTCTCGTGCGCGTCCGCGACGGCCTCGTCACCGTTCGCCCGATCGCCGGAACGCTGCCGCGCGGCAAGACGCCGGAAGCCGACAAGGCGAACGAGCAAAAGCTCATCTCCGACCCAAAGGAACGCGCCGAACATCTAATGCTGCTGGACCTCGGCCGCAACGATGTCGGCCGCGTTGCCGCGCGTGGGACTGTCGAAGTCACGGAGAGCTTCACCGTCGAGCGCTACAGCCACGTGATGCACATCGTTTCCAACGTGCAGGGCCGTCTCAAGAAAGGCGAAGACATGGTCTCCGCCCTCGCGGCAGGATTTCCGGCGGGCACGACCTCCGGCGCGCCAAAAATCCGCGCGATGGAGATCATCACCGAACTCGAACCGCATGCCCGCGGCGTCTATGCCGGCGGCGTCGGCTATTTCGGCGCCGGCGGCGACATGGACACCTGCATCGCGCTGCGCACCGCCGTCTTCAAGGGCGGCAAGATCCACGTGCAGGCCGGCGGCGGCGTGGTCTATGACTCCAACCCCGAAAGCGAATTCATGGAGACGGTGCACAAGGCCAGCGCCCTCTTCCGCGCCGCTGAGGAAGCCGCCCGCTATGACAGGGGGAACCGCTGATGAAAGTCCTCCTCGTCGATAACTACGACAGCTTCACCTACAATCTTGTCCACTACCTGCAGGACATCAGCCCGGACGTCGAAGTCGAGGTCGTCCGCAACGATGCGCTGACGGCGAAGGAAGCGCTGGCCAAAGGCGCCGACGCCATCGTTCTTTCCCCCGGCCCCTGCACGCCGAACGAAGCCGGCATCTGTCTCGAGCTCATCAAGATGGCGCCGGACGACCTCCCGATCCTCGGCGTTTGTCTCGGTCACCAGGCGATCGGTCAGGCAATGGGCGGCGTTGTCGAAAGCGCCAAGGACATTGTCCACGGCAAGGTCTGGGGCGTGAAGGTTCTCGGCGGCGAACTCTTCCAGGGCGTGCCGCAGAATTTCGACGCCGTGCGCTACCATTCGCTTGCGATCCGCCGCAAAGGCATGCCGAACGTGCTGTCGGTCGATGCCGAAACGGCCGACGGTGAAGTGATGGCCGTCAGCCATGCGACACGTCCTGTCTTTGGCGTACAGTTCCACCCCGAGTCCATCGGCTCGCAGCACGGCAAGACGATGCTCGCCAACTTCCTGAAGAAGGCTGGTCTCAAGTGAGCGACGCAGTCCGCGCTGTCGTAAAGGACCTCACGTCCGGCGGCCGTCCGGAGGGCGAGGCCATGCAGGCCGCCTTCGAGGCCATCTTCCGTGGTGAAAGCGACCCTGCGCTCACGGCCGCCTTTCTCACCTCGCTCGCGATGCGCGGCGAAAGCGCCTCCGATATCGCCGCGGGCGCCGCCGTGATGCGCGCCCACGTCCGCCGCGTCGCCGCCCCACCGGGGGCCATCGACACCTGCGGCACCGGCGGCCTCGCCTGGATCAGCCTGAATACCTCTACTGCCGCCGCCTTCGTCGCAGCCGGCGCTGGCGCCGTTGTCGCCAAGCACGGCAACCGCTCGGTCCCTCCAAAGACCGGCTCGGCCGATGTGCTCGAGGCTCTGGGCGTCAACCTCAACCCCACCGATGAACAGCTCGAGGCAAGCTTCGCAAAGGCCGGCGTCGCCTTCATGTTTGCGCCGGCCCACCACGCCGCGATGAAGCATGTGGCGCCGGTGAGGAAGGCCCTTGGCATCCGCACAGTCTTCAATCTTCTGGGTCCGCTCGCCAATCCGGCCGGCGCCAAGCGTCAGCTTATCGGCGTCTATTCCGAGCTCTGGATGGTCCCCTATGCGAAGGCGCTGCGCCGCCTCGGCTCCGAGCGCGCCTGGATCGTCCACGGCAAGGACGGCATGGACGAGATCTCGACAACTGGCCCAACGCTTGTCACCGAACTCAAGGACGGCGAGATCGACACCTTCGAAATCCACCCCGAGGAATATGGCGTCACGATAGCGGACCCACAGGTCCTGCGCGGTGGCACGCCTGCAGAGAACGCCGCAGCGTTGCGCCGTGTGCTCGAAGGTCAGCCCGGCGCCTTCGCCGATCTCGTCACGATCAACGCCGCTGCTGCGCTCCTTCTGGCGGATCGCGCCGCAGACCTTGCCGATGGTATCGCCCAGGCCCGTGCATCGATTGCCTCCGGCCGTGCGCTCGGCGCGCTGGAAGCTCTCAAGAGCGCCACCAATGGCTAGGAACATCCCCGACAAGTTGAAGGCCATCCTCGACTACAAGAAAGAGGAAGTGGCCGCCCTGAAGCGCTCGCGTTCGGTAGCCGCTCTCGAAGCTGACGCAAACGCCGCCTCGCAACCCCGCGGCTTCGCCGCCAGCCTGCTGAAGATCGCCGAGGCGGACGGCAATGCCCTCATCTGTGAGGTGAAGCGCAAAAGTCCATCCGCCGGAGAGATCAACGTCTCACGCGCGCCGGATGAAGCGGCAAAGGCTTACGAAGCCGGCGGCGCCGCCTGTATCTCTGTCCTCACTGACGGCCCCAGCTTCGGCGGCTCGCTGGACGACCTTCGTAAAGTGCGGGCAGCCATTTCTCTCCCGGTCCTGCGCAAGGACTTCATGGTCGACCCCATCCAGGTGCTGGAAGCCAGGGCCGTGGGCGCAGACGCCATTCTGATCATCATGGGCGCCGTCGATGACGCCCTCGCCGGCGATCTCCACGCCGCCGCCGACAGCCTCGGCATGTCGGTCCTGCTTGAAGCCCATGACGAAGCAGAGTTCATCCGCGCCCTCGGACTGCCCTCGCCCCTTATGGGCGTGAACAACCGTGACCTGCGCACCTTCACCACTGATCTTGGCGTCACCGAACGCCTCGCCGACCTCATGCCGGAAGGCCGTCTCCTCATCTCCGAAAGCGGCGTCCGCACCGGTGAGGACATTACCCGACTGCGAGCTTGCGGCGCTCGGGGCTTTCTGGTCGGCGAAAGCCTGATGCGGTCGGAAAACCCTTCGGAATCCGTGCGCTCGCTGCTCCTGGCACGGTAAACAGGTTTCGACCGGAATTGACCCATAACGTGAACGATAGTAGAACTATCCGCGACTCAAATGGTTCTGGAGGCGCGGCAAAGCCCGATGCTCACGAAGAAACAGCGTGAATTGCTCCTGTTCATCAACGACAGGATCAAGGAGACCGGGGTTTCCCCGAGTTTTGACGAGATGAAGGAGGCGCTCGACCTGGCCTCCAAGTCCGGCATCCACCGGCTTATCACGGCGCTGGAAGAGCGCGGCTTCCTGCGCCGGCTCGCCCATCGGGCCCGCGCCCTTGAGGTCCTGAAGCTTCCTGAGAGCGCCGTACCGCAATCGGGCCGGACGCCCTTCCGCCCCAGCGTGGTCGCGGGCGAAGGCCGTGGGCGCGGCGCGGCAGCCGCCCGGGCGTCAATGATCCCGGTCATGGGCCGGATCGCCGCCGGTACGGCAATCGAGGCCATCGAGCACGAAACCCACAGGGTCAGCGCCCCGGATGAAGATTTCGACCCGGACACCCATTTCGCCCTCGAAGTCTCGGGCGAGAGCATGATCAACGCCGGCATTCTTGATGGCGACACCGTCATCCTGAGACGCACCGACCATGCGCAGTCCGGCGACATCGTCGTGGCCCTCATCAACGAGGAAACGGCCACCTTGAAGCGCTTCCGCAAGAAGGGCGGCTCCATCGCCCTGGAAGCCGCCAACCCTGCCTTCGGAACCCAGATCTTTGGGCCCGACCGCGTGCGCATCCAGGGCAAGCTGGTCGCACTGGTGCGCAAGTATAACGAGTCCCGCACCTGCTTCGACGGCCTTTCGTAGAGCGGCTGGGTCCATCCCCGGCCGCTTTGCATTTGGGCGGTGCGAATGCCAAGCCGGCCGCCC
>DATBNA010000088.1:0-5836 GCA_036554545.1 Hyphomonadaceae bacterium | reverse complement strand
GGCCCGCTGTCAGCTCTGCAGACCACACTACTGCTGCTCTTCGCCATCCTGGCGGCGACAGCGTCGTGGAAATTCGTCGAACAGCCTATTCTCGCGCAACGCGCGCCGCGCCGCATAACGTTTGCGTGGGGTGCATCCGCGATGATGGTCACGGCCGGCGTGGCAGGCGCCATTTTTCTTTCGGACGGTGCGCCACAGCGGTTTTCGCCCCAAGCGCTTCAACTGTTCGCGGCCAAGGATGACCACAACCAGCAGCGCGCGCGGTGTCACAGCAACGAGTGGATGACCATAGACTACAAGGACAACTGCGTGTTCGGCGCCCCGGGGGTCGAACCTGTGGCCGCAGTCTGGGGAGACAGCGCCGGCGCCGAGCTGGTCGTCGCCCTCGGCGAGGCCGCGGCCGAACGCCGGCAGGCCGTGATGCAGATCACCTCGTCGGGCTGCCCTCCATCCATCGACTACCAGCTGCAGGACCAGCGGCTGTGCATATCGCACAACCGAAGGACACTTGAGCATCTCGCGCAGGACGCGCGGATCCGCACGGTGGTCCTTGCGGCCAATTTCTCGCGCTATCCTTGGCAGGACCAGCCGCGCTTCCGCGCCGGACTCACACGATCGGTTGAAACGCTCACGGCGGCGGGCAAGAGAGTGGTGCTGACACAACCGCCGCCAAATCCCTGGTTCGCGGCGCCGAGTGCGCTGGGCCTCGTTGCGCACCGCGGCGGCGACCTGGAAACGATTGGCATCAGCCGGAAGCAGTATGACATGGAAAACAGGGAGGCGATTTCGTTCCTTGATGACCTTGCACGCAGAACCGGAGCGATGGTTTTCCGGCCTGCAGACGCACTCTGCACACTGACATTCTGCCCGGCCTTCGAAGCCGGTACAGGCGTGCTCTACTTCAATGGCAACCACATCAGTGTAACCGGCGCGCGCGTCGCGATCAGCCGTTTCCCGTTCAGCGCGTTTCCGCCGCCAGGCAAATCGGAACTGACCGGCCTCAAGGGAACAGACGGCGAGTAGCATCGCCCGTTCCCGCAGCGCTACCGCGGTCAGCCCCTGGCGCGGGACTTCGGTAAGCCGCCGCCATTACCGGCAGGACGCGACCGCATCGCCTGGATGCGATCGCGGATGAAAGATGCCGACGGCGGCGATGGGTGATGCCTGCCGCACAGACCGGCGATGGCTTCGGATTTGTTTTCAATCGTGCTGGTGAGGACGACGGCAACCCTTGGCCGGTAGCGGCGCGTCCATTGCGCAAGCGCGAAACCGCTCTCGCCGTCCACCGCGCGTGCATCGGCGAGCATCACATCGACCTCGGGGCCGCGCCGCATGACGGTCTTTGCTTCAAGAGCCGTGGCCGTTTCCACGACGGCGAAACCGCAGCCGCGCAGGTATTCGGCCAGCGCGTGGCGGACGAGAACGTCGCTTTCGACGATCAGGACAGTTTGCTGTGGAGATTGGATTTGAGGCGATGCCATAGGGTTCTGGTCAGAGAATGCCGGGTTCGAAAATCGTGAAGTATCAATGGCCGCGCTTCGCCAAGCGTTCCCTGAAAACGAATCCAGTTAGAAGGATTTTGTCCGGGTTCTCAATAGACCTATGCAACCCGATGCAAAATAGAACGTTGGACATCGCTGGCGACGCGGGGAGGCAGGATGCAGGCGCGCAATGTGAGCAGGGTCGGCCCGGCTTCGCAGCCGGCGGAAGCGGTTGTTCTGGTCGTCGAAGACGACGTCATCGAGCGGATGTGGATTTCCGGCTGCCTTCGCAAAGGCGGCTTTGTCGTCGTCGAAGCCGCCGACGTCGAAGAAGCGCAGACCGTGCTGAAATCCATGCCGGAGATCGAGGCGGTGTTTGCCGATATCATGCTGCCGCGCCAGGCCACGGCGATCGAGCTGGTGACCTGGATGATCGAGGAGATGCCCGACGTGCCTGTGATCCTCACGTCGGGAGCGACTCGGCCGCCGGAAGCAATGACGCTGGCGTCGTGTCCGAACGTGACGGACTTCCTGCCGAAGCCCTATGCCTGCGATAACGTGCAGCGGCTGCTGCGCGAACGGATCGCGCTGAGGGGCTAGGGTCGCGCCTTCCCACTTCTGCTCGACCTATCGAAGATGATCGCGGCGCCCCTGGCGATCAGCGAGTCGATGGCGCCGCGCATCGCGAATGCTCGCGCTCTGAACTCCACGACTTCGTGAAAACAGGGCGCAGCAAACCGGCGAGTTGCGCCTTGAAGAACGCCGCCGGAAAGATAGCTGAGCGTAGAGGGAGGCGTCATGCCAAAACTCTACACGCTCGATGCGATGCGCTGGGTCGCGGCGATGATCGTCGGCGCCCTGCACTTCGGATTGTTCGCGAAGACAACGACGAGTCCGAATCTCGCCGTCGATTTCTTCTTCGCGCTGAGCGGTTTCGTCATCGCCTACGCGTATGACCGCCGGTTTGCGCAAGGAATGACTGGCGAAGAGTTCCTCCAGCGCAGGCTGGTCAGACTCTATCCGCTGTTCTTCGTGGGACTCGCATTGGGCCTGCTGGTGACATTTGTCGGCAGCACCCTTCATGGGTTCACCAGCAATGACGGTTCCTATCTCGTGCAGTTTCTTGCGGCGGCTGTCTTCCTGCCCTGGCCGTCGAATGCGCCGGAGGAACTGGCAGAGGCGCTGGCTTCGCCGCTCAACGCGCCTTACTGGTCGCTGATCCTCGAGATCCACATCAACGTGCTCTTCGCGATCACCTTCCGGTGGCTCGGCCTGGGCGTGCTGACGACGTTCGTGGCGCTGTTTGCCGTCGGCCTGGTGGGGACGTCGCTGCATGAAGGATCGCTGACGACGGGGTACTACTCGCAGGATTTTCACTTCGGCGTCGCTCGCGTCGGCTTTTCCTTCCTTGCAGGCGTGCTCATCTGCCGGGTTCGCGATCGCATACCGACGCTGCGCCTGCACTGGAGCATATCGATCGGGTTGCTCGGCGCCCTGCTGCTGATGCCTGTGCCGGACGGGGTGCGATGGCTCTATGACGTAGTGTGCGTCATTGCCCTGTTCCCGATGCTGATCCTGGCTGGCGCGCAATCCCAACCGACTGGCAAGAGGCTGATCAAGGCCTTCACGTGGATGGGCGGAGCATCGTATGCGCTCTATGCGACGCATGCGCCCCTGGCCTCAATCGCCGAATATTTCGCCGAGACCAACCCGGAAATTCCCTATCGGGTCTGGACTGTGCCGTTCTTCATCGTGGCCATGGCGCTGGCTTTTGCGGTCGACCGGTTGTTCGACGTTCCCTTCCGGCGGTGGCTGACGGCAAAGCTGCTGACACGTCGCGCGCGGGTCGCTGACGCGAAGGCGCTGACGCAGGCAGCGCCGCCCTGAAGCGCTCAGGAAAGGTTGTTCGAGGGAAAGCGCTCGGCCAGCCACACGCGAACGGACAGCCCGCACCGGACGGCCGACCTTCGCACAAGCGAGGCGCCGTTGCGGAGCATGGTGATCAGATCTGGAGTTCCCTTACGCGGAACAACGGCCGGGTTCGGAGACTCGGGCGCGTCAAGCGGGACGAGCGCCGCCTCGATCCGGCGCGTGAGTTCTGCGCGCGAGACGACGGGCTGCGGAACCGGCGCCGCCTCGCCGGCTTTCGGATAGCCGAGCTCATTCTCGTAGGCGGCGATGAGCCGCGTCACGCCCTTGAGCTGCTGTTCCAGGCGCGCGAGTTCCGCCTGCAGGGGCTCTATGCCAGCCAGCGCATCGCGCAGCCCTTCGATTCGGTGTTCGAGTTCCGCACGGAGTTGCCGCGCCCACTCCAGCCCTTTGGCGGACATTGGTCTCCTCCCGATGCCCTTGATCTAGGTTGGGCAGGAGGCCTGGCCATGTCTGCGCGTTCCGGCATTTGCGCAGGACAAGGGCCAGACGTCACATCCGCGTGAACCCGGCGTCTCTTCCGGAAGGCCAGGTTAACTAGACAACGGGGCGCGAGACCAGCGCGCCATAGACGCTGGCCGCGCCGATTTTCAGCTTCCTTGCGATGCGCATGGGACCGAAGCCTTTCGCGCGCAGGCGGCGGACCTCGGCTTCATCGGCTGCGCGCAGCGGAACTTCGCACGAAGCCTTCCTGGGCTGCGCGGGCTCGACTTCGCGTTCCAGCGAGGTGCGGCGGTCGAAGGCGGCGATGGTGTCGAGCACGACCGGGATCAGGTCCCTGCCCTCGGCGCGATTGTCGACGCGTGCGAGGTCGAGCACGAGCAGGCCCGCGCTCTTCGCCCTGATGCGGCTGGCGATGTCCAGCAGGTCGGCGGTGGAGCGCGCGAGGCGGTCCAGCCTGGTGACGATGACGGTATCGCCAGGCCTGAGGGCTTCGAGCATGGCGCGAAGACGCGGACGCTTCCCTGTCTTGCCGGTGAAGCGCTCCTCGTAGAGCCGCGTGCAGCCGGCAGCCCTGAGTTCGAAGGTCTGGGCGGTGGTACCCAGGTCTTCATCGCCGGCGCCGGCGTATCCGATCTTCATGCTTTTCTCCCCGTCGTTGCCGAGGAAGGCTGCAGGGGCCGTACCAAGGGGTAACCCCTAGAATCCCCTCCCGCATGTGTGGGAATCGGCCTGAATTCGGCCGGCGGACTTCACCTATGAATAGTGCCGGTGGCGCGTGTGTCTCCCCAAGGGACATGGTGCACGTGCGTGCTCGTGCTGCGCGGGCGAACACTGAAAACAGGAGCAGAATCCGAGGGTCCCGCTAAGGGGGACGCGTGTTTCGGAGCGTGACCGCCCTCGCGCACCGGGCGAAAACCGGCGCTGGCTGCGAGTGGCGTGGGCGCCGCCTAGCCGCTAGCTTGCCCTGGAAGCGCGAAGCGCGGCGTGGGGAGACGCTCATGAAACTGAAGGCATCGCTGGCGGCGATTGCAGTTGCGCTGGCTGGCGCCGGCCTCGTCTCGTGCATGACGGGCGCAGAGCAGAACACCTCTGTGCAGCCGGGCAAGCAGGCGCTGGCTGAGGGCGAGTGGCCCTATTGGGGCGGCGATCCACAGTCGACGCGGTATTCGCCGCTGACCGGGATCAGCGCGGCGAATGTCGGCAAGCTGGAGATCGTGTGGCGCTGGAGCGCGGATACGACGGGATCGCCGGCGTCGGCCAACTTCAAGTCGACGCCGCTGATGGACGATGGCGTGCTCTACATGCCGTGGCTGGATCACGGCATGGCGGCGATCGATGCGGGGACCGGCAGGACGCTGTGGACGTATCTGCCCGAAGAGCGCGACATCGGCGGACGGGCGGCGAACCTGGGGTCGCGGTCGCTGGCCTACTGGACCGACGGAACGTCGAAGCGGCTCTACCACAACTCGATCGACGGGCGGTTGTTTGCGGTCGACGCCGTGACCGGCAAGGCGGCGGCGGAGTTCGGCGAGAAAGGCGTCATCGACCTGCGCACCAACCTCACCGAGGGGCGCGCGGTGACGGATGTGGGATCGGTGTCGCCGGCGCTGGTGGTAGGCGACGTGCTGGTCGTGCAGGTCGTGCCGGGGGGCGCGCGCAACAGGGAATCCACGCCGGGACACGTGCGCGGATACGATGTGCGGTCGGGCAAGCTGCTCTGGACCTTCCACACCGTGCCGCAGAAGGGCGAGCCGGGATACGAGACATGGGAGAACGGCGCGGCGGACTACATCGGCAATGCCGGCGTGTGGTCGATGGTGAGCGCCGATCCGGAGACGGGTTATGTCTACCTGCCGACGGACACGCCCTCGAACGACTTTTATGGCGGGCACCGGCTGGGCGACGGGCTCTATGGCGAGAGCCTGCTCTGCATCGACAGCAAGACGGGCAGGAAAGTCTGGCACTTCCAGGTCGTGCACCAT
>DATBNA010000021.1:0-2720 GCA_036554545.1 Hyphomonadaceae bacterium | reverse complement strand
GACCGCAGCGTGGTTGCAATGCGCGATGCATGTCCTCACCGCCTGCTGCCGCTGTCGATGGGCCTCAAGGACGGCGACAACATCCGCTGCAAGTATCACGGCATGCTGCTGGGCCCGGACGGCAAATGTCTCGCAATGCCGCTGAAATCCGACACGCCGCGCTCGGCTATCTTCGCCAGGACCTATCCGACCCACGAACGTCACCGCTTCGTATGGGTCTGGATCGGTGATGCAGATAAGGCCGATCCGGCTCTGATCCCCGACTTCTGGCCCTGCTCGCATCCCGAATGGACGTTCGACGGCGAGTACATGCACCTCAACTGCGACTACCGCCTGCTGATTGACAACCTGATGGACCTCACCCACGAGACCTACGTCCATCAAGGCTCGATCGGACAGCCCGAACTGATGGAAGCGCCGATCGAAACACGCACGGACGGCGACCGCGTGGTCGTCTCGCGCTGGATGCCCAACATCGATGCTCCGCCCTTCTGGCGCAATGCACTGAAGAAGGATGGGCCGGTGCATCGCTGGCAGGTCTGCCACTTCCTTGCGCCGTCCAACGTCATCATCGATGTCGGCGTGGCTTCAGCCGACTCCGGGGCGACACTGGAGAGGCACGACCAGGGCGTGCGTGGCTTCGTGATCGACGCGATGACGCCCGAAACCGAAACATCGTGCCACTACTTCTGGGGCATGGCGCGCAATTTCGACCAGCAGGACGCCGGTTTCACCGGCCGCTTCAAGAAACAGCAAGGCGCAGTGTTCGACGAAGACCTCGTCGTGCTCGAGGCCCAGCAGCGCGCGATCCACATGAACCCCGACATGCGGCTGCGCAATTTCAACATCGACGCGGGCGGCGTCCAGGCGCGCATCGTCATTGAACGCCTGATGCGCCAGCAGGCGTCCCAACCGGTCTGACGCGAATACATACTTGACATAAGTATCGCGGTGCGCGCTCCTCTCTGCAAGGCGCATCGAGACGCCGTTCGGGGAATGGACATGCGATTTCTGATCCCTGCCATCGCGCTGGCCGCCAGCGGTTGTGCGACTCCCGCGCAACAGGCGTGCGATCGGTCCTGTCGCCTCGGTGTGGCGCAGGCGTTTGTGTTGGCCGGAGGCTTTCCGATCGGGGCGCGCGTCACCGAAAACGGCGCCGTCGTTTCTGGCGACACCTGGCTCAAGGGAGCGACGTCGATCTCGTTCCATGCCGAGTATGCTGCCGCGGACGATGATGAAGCCATCATCGCCGGCACAGGGATCGGCTCGGATGGCAAGCCCGCTGTCTTTGGCCTGCGCATCAGATATGGTGCAGTCGCCGAAGCCGAACTCATCGTTGCACGGGAAGGAGAAGCGTCGCTGGCGCCTCCCTCCATCCCGCTCAAGCGCGACGCCCGCTTCGATGCCGTCGTTCCCGAAGCCCGACGCACGCCGGCCGCGCAGATGATCGCAGCTGCAGAGGCCTATTTCGACGGGATTGAGAGCGACGTCGGCAACGCCATCCCCATCGTCGAGACCTGCGAGCGCGTCGAGAACGGCGTCCAGACCACGCATTCCGCCCGGTTCAGCAACCTCGCCTGCAACTCGATGGAGCCCTTCGCCTACATCACCAAAGTGCGCGACCGCCGCTATCCCGTGGTCGATGAGGAACGCGGCGTGGTCGTGGCCTTCGGCGCATTCGACATTCCCGGCGGCGACTACAAGCGGATGGTGAACGGACAGGAGACCACGCGCCACTACGAGCCGCGCTCGCTCTTCCTGTTCGAGGCGTTCAAGATCGTTGACGGCAAGATCGAGCAGATCGAAGCAACCATGCGCAACGTTCCGCTCGGCGCCCAGACGGGTTGGTAAAGGCGGCTGGTGAGGGACATCCGAATGAAACACTTGCTTCTTCTTGGCGCCGCTCTGGCCATCGCTGCCTGCACATCGACGGATGAACCACAGGTCGCTGCTGCGGCTCCGCCGTCAGCCGCCCCCGCGCCAGCGCCGCCCGCTGGCCCAACGCGCGACGCCCAAGGCAATATCGTGCTGCCTCCCGGCCAGGACATGTCGAAGCTGACCTCTGCGGCTCCCGAGCCTCCGGGACCCGGAACGCAGCTTGGCCCCTATACTCAGGTGACCATCGCCGCAGCCGACAGCCTGCCGACGCACACCGTCTACTACCCCTCAGATCTCTCGGCTTTCCCTGCAAAGGGAAAACTGCCGGTGCTCGTGTGGGGCAACGGCGCGTGCCGCAATGAAGGGCGCCGGTTCCAAGGCACGCTTACCAAGGTCGCCAGCCACGGCTTCCTTGTTGTTGCGGTCGGCCTTTTCGAACCCAAGGAAGGCGCGCCCTCAACCACTGGCGCACAGATGATTGAAGGCATCGACTGGGTGGTGAAGGCCAACGCGTCCAATCCCGCTCTCAAAGGCAAGATCGACACCGACAAGATCGCCGTCATGGGCCAGTCCTGCGGCGGGCTGATGACCATCGAAGCTGCGCACGATCCGCGCATCGACACCATCGGCGTTATCAACTCAGGCGTCTACAATGCCGGGCCGAACACCGGCCGTTCGATCACCACCGCTACCAAGGACACGCTGAAGACCATCCACTCCCCCGCCTTCTACATCAATGGCGGCGAAGAAGACGCGGCCTACCCGAACTCCAACGACGATGTCGCGCGTCTGAACCAGGTTCCAGTGTTCTATGGCGTCATGAAGGGCGCCGGGCACATCGC
>DATBNA010000008.1:0-2693 GCA_036554545.1 Hyphomonadaceae bacterium | reverse complement strand
TGCTGAGCAACATGAACAGAACGATGCTGGCGAGTTTCAGTCGGGCGCGCATGGCTTTGCCTCTTGATGGAGCATTGGCATTCAAGCGCGCGCAAACTCACCTGGCGAATGCTGTCTATGCATCGATTGGATGACAAGTCGGCTCAAACCGCCAGCCAAGTGGGGCGGGCGGTCTGGTTCGGCGCGAAGCGGTCGTTGAGAAAGGCGATCGCCGTTGCCCACGGGGATGCGACGACGAGTACGAATCTGCCTGCCCAGAAATGCGCAACTGCAGCGATCCAGGCGCGACTTGCGGAGGATCTCTTGGTGACCGTCATAGGAGCACCTCACGCCGCGTGAGCCGTGCGCAACTCGTAGACGCCGGACAGTCCGCCGGACGCCTCGGTGACGGCCAGACCTTCCTCGACGAGCTGAATCAGGTGCGCCCAGACAGAGAAAGCCGCGGCAGGTCGCAGAGCCGGGTCGAGCTCATGATAAAGGCCTTCGACCATGGCGCGAATTGTCCGCGCTCCGCGCTGAAGCTGGCCGAGGATTTCCTCGCGCCGGCGCAGGCGGTGGCTGATGTAGGCGTCGATGAACGGCCTCGGGCTGTCGATGTGCGGGCCATGAGTTGGCACAAGGCGCGTGAAGTTCATGTCCCTCACGCGTTGAAGGCTTGCAACATAGCTGCCCATGTGGCCGTCGGGGGGTGTGACCACACTGGTGGACCAGGCCATCACATGGTCGCCGCAGAAAAGCGTTCTCTCTTCCTCAAGATTGAAGCAGTAGTGCTGGGCGGTGTGGCCCGGCGTGTGCAGCGCGGAAATGGTCCAGCCGTCACCGCCGGTCCGCCATCCATCGAATACCTGAATGTCTGGAGAGAACGACTCGTCGTCACCGGCTTCCAGGCGGGCGTCGCCGCCGTCATTCGGAACGGAAACTCCGCGCCGGCCACAAAGCGGCGCATCGTGGCGATCGGCCAGCCGGCGTGAAAGGCCGGAATGGTCGAGGTGATTGTGCGTGACAAGCACCGCTGTAACGCGCCGGCCATCGATTGCCGCATCGAGAGCGAGTAGATGATCCTCCTGGTTCGGCCCGGGATCGATCACTGCGACCTCGTGCTCGTCGCCAACCACGATTGCGCCGGTGCCAGTCCAGGTGAACCGCCCCGGATTCCTGGCGACAACGCGTTGAACGCGCGGCGACACACGATATGCGGCGCCGTACTCGAACGCGAAGTGCTTGTTGAACGGAATCATGGAGCGATCCGCTTGAGATTGAACTGAGACGGGTGGGGCTGACGGCCTATTTTTTCAGGATGGCGGGCCAGTTGGCGTCGCCCCTGGCGATGAAGCCGGGAATGTCGGCTTCCCACTTCTTCTGGATGTTGGCGTCATAGTTCAGGTACAGTTTGCCGTTGACCAGCTTCCACGCCTTTGGATCGCCCTTGGCAGTGTAACCTTGCGCAGCTGCCCAGGCGCAGTAGCCGCCATACTGGGGAGCGTATTTGTCGGGATTGGTCTTGAATGCCTCGAGGTTCGCTGCAGTGGCAAAGCGCCAGGTTGCGTTCTTGTACTTGTACTCGTGCGCCGTCGTTCCTGCGGTAGGTTTGCCTGTCGTGAAGTAGGCAACCGGGTCGTAGCCCCCGACGGCGAGATCGTCGAAGACGCCAGTGTAGACCGGCGGTTTCTCAGCGACGGCCGCCGGCGAAACCGCGAGGCCCGCGCCAACGATGCAGAGTGCGATGATAGTTTGGCGAAGCATGGCTGGTTCTTCCTATTTCTGGCTTCGGGGAGGACTATGATTTGCGGGTCTGAACGATGCGGCCGATGTCGGCGAAGAGCTGAAACAGCACCCTGCGGCGCAGGACCAGCAGCGTGACCATCGAGAGCCATACACCGCATGCAGCCATGAACAGCCCGCCGCCGTTGTGGTTCGGGTCGACGCCCAGCGGCGTGAAGAGATGGAAGGATATGGCCCCGGACATCACCGCAAGACCCAGAAGGGCGCCTAGGACAGAAAGCGGGCGGAAGCGCATCGTTAGGCCGAGAAGCAGCAGCGTGCTGGCGACGAATTCGGCCGAACCGATGACATACTGGCTGAAGAGCCCGGTGTGACCGAACAGGCCCGGAGCACCAAGGCTTCCCGCCCATGTATCCAATGCGCCGAAGATCTCCTGCGTATTGATGTGATTCGTGAATTTGAAGCGCAGACTGTCCACAAAAACGGCGCTGGCGAAGATGCTGAGGCCAACAGGGACCCACTTCTTGCCAAGGGCGGTGATGTCGTTGCGGTTCGTGGCGGCTGTTGCGGTCATGTTTGGCCTCCTTTGTCCCTGGCATCCGTGGAGCCATGAGGGTTTTCGAAGAAAGCCTCCCCGGAGTTACGCCTCGCGCGCCAATAATTTTTTTGCATCGAGCCTGTAACCGGCGCTCTGTGCTTCATGCTTGCGGCGCATTGATCCCAGAACCAGGCGGCATTTCAGTTTCAACGCGTCGTTTGGAAATGTCCTGGCACGGCGCTGAGGCATGAGGCCTGGCGCGCAACAGGAAGACGCCAGACATGACTCGCAAGACCATCATTTCTCCCCGCAAGCTCTTCGCAGCCGCTGTCGCGGTTTCAGCCATCATCGCCAGCTTTACCGGCACTGCTTCGGCCGGCGAATGCCCAGTCGACAAGGTGATGGCAGGGGCAACCAAACCTGGTGCAATGGA
>DATBNA010000633.1:0-3425 GCA_036554545.1 Hyphomonadaceae bacterium | reverse complement strand
CTCACCTTCACGGACTTCTGGGGATACGGATACACCACCGTGCGCGCCTCGCCGGACGAGCTGGAAACCGAGTTCGTGTGCATTCCCCCGCCGGTCGAGCGCAGCGGACGTGAAGACGGCGGACCGCTGCGTTACCGCGTTGTCCATCGCGTCGCCCGCTGGGCGAAAGGGCAGCGGCCGCAGATGCGATCCGAGACCGTCGAGGGCGACGCCGGGCTATCCATGATCTGAGCTGTGACCGCCGCATCGCAAAAAGGCGTCAACCAGGCAAAGGCGACAACGTCGCTTTTGGGCCAGCTTGCTCCCTTCGCCGCGCTCCCCGCGAATGGCCGGAGGTCGCCGGAAGGCGACTTTCGACTTCAAGCACGGTAGCTATCGAGGCGGCCTTGGCGCAAGATTTGGGTGTATGGGCCTGAAGTCCGCTGAGTTAACACAGACTGTTCAATGGTTCGTCGCGCCTGACCCGGTGATGGCGAATAGCGGCATGCGGCGCATCTGTCGGCTTCTTGCTGCCGCAGCCACGCTCCTGGTTCCCGCGCATGGCGTCGCGCTGGCCCAGGCGCCGCCTGGCGCCAGAGCCTCCGACGACGCCAAAGTCTCAGACGACAATGTCGTGGTCACAGCGCGCCGCCGTGAAGAAACGCTGAAGGACGTTCCGGTGGCCATTACCGCCGTTTCCGGCGATGAACTTGAGGAGCTCGGCCTCAACAGCGTCAGCGACGCCGCGGGACTGTCGCCGGCTCTCAACATCGTCAGCGACGGCGTTGGCCGCGCGTTTATCTCCATTCGGGGGGTTGGCTTCACCCTGCAGCACACTGTGCAGCCCGGAGTGGGCCTGTTCGTTGACGGCGTCTACCGGCCCAACACGGCCTACCTGAACAATCCGCTGCTGGACGTTGAGCGCATAGAAGTGCTGCGTGGGCCGCAAGGCACGCTCTACGGCAAGAACACGCTGGGCGGCGCGATCAACGTCATCACGCGCCAGCCAGGCGATGAATTGCACATGCGCGGCATCGCCAGTTATGCGGGTCCGGACGACCAGTGGCTCGCCTCGATGTCGGTCGACGGCCCGATCGTCGCAGGCCTGGTTTCTGGCCGTCTCGCCGCCTCGCACCGCGAACAGGACGGCTTCCTGCGCAACATCGTCATCGGCGGCGACCAGAGCCGCTTCGAAGCGGACTCGATCAATGGCGCGCTCGTTGTGGAGCCGCAGAACGCCACGATCACTGTGAGCGGCTATTACGACTGGATCGAAGGCGTCAACCGGTCGTACGCGCGCGTCTCTGGCCCGACCGACTATTCCCGCGATATCGCGTACAACGCACACAACCGCACGCGCTACACCTATTCCGGCGTGAACGCGCGCTTCGACACGAGGATCGCGGCGTTCAATACCGATGTCGGCTGGCTGGTTGCGTATGACGGGCGCGAGAGCGTGACCGCCGACGCCGACGCCGACTTCGGACCGGCGGATATCGTCCGCTCGTCGGGCAACGACCAGCTGGATTCGTTCACGACCGAGCTGCGCTTCGATACCGAGGTCTCGCCGACTCTCAGCCTTCTGTCTGGCCTGTTCTACAGCCGTGAGGAAACGTCCGCCTTCACGCAGGTGAGGGTCGTTGCGCCCGGCGTCACCAATACCTCCCTCGCCGCGACCGAGGGCGACACCTGGGCGGTTTTCGGCACGCTGTTCTGGCGCCCTGACATGGATTGGGAAATCGCGTTCGGCCTGCGTTACGATCGCGAGGAGCGTCTCAGCACCGGCGCCGCCATCGTTAGCGGCTCGCCAGTGCCGTTGCCGGCCGCAGAAATCACATCCGACGAAGTGCAGCCGCGCCTTTCCGTCACGCGTCACTGGTCGCCGGACCTCATGACGTATGCAACGGTGGCGCGCGGTTATCGCGGCGGCGGCTTCAACCCGCCCATAGCCCCGGTGCGCACCTACTCAAGCGACAGCGTTTGGACGTACGAAGTCGGCGGCAAGTGGAACTCGGTTGACGGTAACCTGGCCCTGTCCGGGGCGGCCTTTTTCAACGACTACCAGGACTATATCGGCCTCAACTCCCCGGCGCCGGCGCTGATCGGCGGCCTCGTTAACGTCGATACCAACACGGGCGACGTCGAGAGCTACGGCGCCGAACTCGAAACGCAATGGCGGGTGACCGGCCAATGGACGCTCGCCGGCAGCTACACTTACGTCTACGCGCGCATCACCGACGCCAGCGCCTATACGGCGGTCACGGGCCGCCTTCTGGCGTCCGATCGCCTCGCCTTCCAGCCGGATCATCAGTTCAGCCTGACCAGCGACTATGAAGTCCCGATCGGCGCCGATGCACTCGTGTTGTCCGCCAGTGCGCTCGGCCAGGGCGAAAGGCTGGCCGCAACGCTCAATCAAACGACGCCGACCTGGCTCGACGGCTATGTTCTCGTGAGCGCGCAAATCGCATGGCGTCATGGCGCCTGGCAGTTTGCCGTGTTTGCCGACAATCTGTTCGGCGAGGAATACTTCGAATCCTACGTCGAGCAGACCTCACTCGCGCTCGCGGGTCTGCCCCCCAGCGATCTCGGCTTCATGGGCGAGGATACGCGCATAGGCGTCCGGCTCATCAGCCGCTTCTAGCGCCGGATCGCCTGGGGTGGAACCGGCTGCGGCGATTCACCGAAGGCGTGAATCCGACACTTGTCGAAAAAGCTGGAGCACTGACACAAGCGTGGGTGTTTCCCTCCGAAACTGGCCGCGCTTTGGGGCCTTTGCGCCACACCGGACACCGCCGGCACGGCTTTGTCTTCGCTGGCCCTGGCGCAATCAAATCCACCGATTCTCCCGGCGACGGAGTTCGATTGACTGTCCCTGACAGGAGGCTACGCTTTGTTGAGCTGGGGCTTGCGCCTGGATGTCTAATCGCTTGCATATAGTGAGCGGCCACCGTCACACCAGCTTCTCCGGCGTCCGGCCTGACAATCCGGACCGGCTTGAAGTAAGCCAGCAGCCGTCGTCGAACACATGACTGACTTTTCGCTAGCAAACGCGCCCGCCACCCCCCGTCACCGCCGGCTGGCGCTGATTATCATCGTCGCGATGATCGCGGCCTATATTGCGGTCATACCCTTTTCATCCATTCAACTCCCCCGGGTCGACAGCTTCATTCCGACCCTGTTTGGCATCATTTTCGTCGCCGATCTCGTCACGGCCCTGCTGCTTTTCGCCCAGTTCAGAGCGACGAGCCTCCGCCCTCTTCTGGTGCTGGCGTGCGGCTATCTCTTTTCCAGCCTGATTGTCGTTGCACATTTGCTGACCTATCCCGGCGCTTTTTCGCCGACAGGTCTTCTTGGCGCCGGACCGCAGACCGCCGTCTGGCTCAATCCATTGTGGCGCTTCGGCTTGTCCGCAGGGTTCGCGACCTATGCCTTTCTGAGACTTCGCG
>DATBNA010000571.1:0-2192 GCA_036554545.1 Hyphomonadaceae bacterium | reverse complement strand
CTTCACCAAGGAGATGTTCCTCGATTCCGAAACCGCGATGGTCGTCATCTCCGGCGTCCCCGGCAAGGAAGAGCAGCGCGCCCCTGACGGCCGCGTTCTTGAAGGCGCGGAGCGCACGCCCCGCGGCGCGATCCTTCCATCATGGCTGATGGCGAAGTCGCGCGATGAACTCAACGCCATGGCCGGCTCGCAGCGTGCGCTCAGCCAGGGCAATCTCGCGCCCAACCACTACTGGAACGCCACGACCAAGACGATCGACAAGGCCGCGACGCTCGAGCAGATGGACCGCGAGCTCAACGTCTACAAGATCGATTCCTGGAAGTGGTATTGCCACACGGACCCGGCGCGCACCGGCAACGGCTTCCAGTGCGATGATGACAATGCGCAGTGGTTCATCGAGGAATCCAGGAAGCGCGGCAAGAAGCTGTTCTCGGTGCACAAGGGCTATTCCTACCAGTCGCGCACGCTGGGCCACCTCGCCAATCCGAAGGACATGGAACAGGCCGCGCTGCGTAACCCGGACTGCAATTTCGTCGTCTATCACTCCGCGCTGAAGCACGGCGCGTCTGACGGCGAAAACTGGAAGGAGATGAACGAGTACAACCCGGAAACGGGCGACTTCCTCTGGCACAAGATCCTGATGGACATCAAACGCCGCAACCCGCGGATCACCAACCTCTATCCGGAGGTCGGCTCGTTCTTCAACACGCTGGCGGTGCAGGATCCGGTGATGGCGATGCACGGCATGGGTCTCAACATCAAGACCTACGGCGCCGACCACGTCATCTGGGGCACGGATTGCCTGTGGTGGGGAAGCCCGCAGTGGGGCATCGACGCCTTCAAGCGCTTCCAGATCTCCGACGAGCTTTGCGAAAAGCACGGCTACAAGAAGATCACCGACGACGACAAGGCGAAGATCTTCGGCCTCAACGCCGCGAAACTCTACGGCGTCAACGTGAAGGCGCAGCGCAACGCCCTGCCCGCCGACGCGCTCTCCCGCATCAAGGAGGCCTATCTCGACCGCGGCGGCCTGCGCGACAACGACTATCACGGCTGGGTGCAGCATGCCTGATCGGGCAACCACCGCACTCTGCCTCCCTCGCATCGAAGATGCGGCGGAGCTGGATCGCAAGCGCAGCGTGCGAGACGAAGGGGGCGGGCTCCATGGGGATTCCCGATGACCGAACCCAAATGGAATTTTGAAGGCGAACCGCCGTTCGAGCCGCGCACCGAAGCCGGCATCAATCTCTGCGCCTATTTCGACGCCATGCCGGATGCGAAGCTGAAGAGCTACGACCCCGGCATGAGCGACGCTGAACTCATGGAATGGGACGGCAACTTCAAGTCGGACGGCGAGATGCTGCTGCCCTGCACCGAAAGCGAAGAGGTCGATGTCGAGCTCTACCGGCGCTATATCGCTGAATGCATCCGGTACCGCGACCGCGTGCGCGCGAAACTGATGGCCGAGGCGTGAGGCAGTGGAGCGGCGCGGCGCATATGCGATCGCGGCGCTCGCCGCCGCCCTGATCGCAACAGCCTGTGCGGCGCTGGCGCCAGCTCCGAAGGAAGACGCCTGGCCGGCCGCGAATCTTGCCCCGCCGCATCCCGCCGACAATCCGCCGACGCCGATCAAGATCGAACTCGGCCGCCGCCTGTTCTACGACGGCGACCTTTCCTTCACCGGCGTCATGTCCTGCGCCACCTGTCACGAACAGAAGCGTGGCTTTACCGACCCCAACAAGACTCGCCCCGGCGTTTTCAACGATCCCGGCGAGCGCAACATCCAGACGCTGGCCAATCTCGCCTGGCTCAACTCCCTCACCTGGGGCGGCCCGCAGGTCGACACGCTGGAACACCAGGCGCTGATACCGATCGAAGGCCTTGTGCCAGTCGAGATGGGCTTCCATCGCGCGCCCGAAGGCGCGTTGCCCGCACGGCTGCGCGACCAGTCCTGCTATCCGCAACTCTTCGCAGCCGCCTTCCCGGAGAAAAACGGCGAGATCTCGATGGACACCATCACCATGGCGCTCGCCGCCTTCCAGCGCTCGCTGGTGTCGCTAGACTCGCCCTACGACCGCTACCGCCGCGGCGATACATCTGCGATTTCCGATCAGGCCAAACGGGGCGAAGCGCTGTTCAATTCGAAGCAGTGCTCATCCTGCCACGCCGGCGCCCACTTCACCGATGCCGCC
>DATBNA010000516.1:0-7251 GCA_036554545.1 Hyphomonadaceae bacterium | reverse complement strand
GTCGTGGTCGCGGTCGTGATCTGGACCTGGGCCGCCGCGGGCAGGGCGAACACGATTGGAACCGCAGCGCTGAGCAGCAGGCGGACTTTGAAGGACATGAGAGCCGTCAACTCCTGAACACAGACAGTACTAGAAGACTGCAGCCGCCACCCCGGGCGCCTGACGGCCAGGCGCCCCCGCCCGGCCCCGCCTGCCTAGCCTGACGCGCGGCTAGAGAAAACCCCGGACCTGCGGTTGAGCGACCACGCCCGGCGTGATTTCCAGCGGCCAGATGTGGCGGAAGTGCGTCAGTGAAGATGAACGGGACGATATTCTTGCCTGAGGCGTCCTACTTTTTCGGACGATCCCTGAAGAAACGCCACATCACCTCGCTGGCGCTGAAGGCCTGAGTTGGCTGGTCGGCTTCCGCCCGGCCCGCCTTTCCGCCCGGCCAGGCGTGGCCATTGCCTGCGACACGATAGAAATGGACATCCGCCCCGGCCGGGCAGGACCAGCGGATTTCGACCAGACGGTCCTGCTTGTCGAAGGATTCAACCGGCGGGGTAGAGCATTTGTTGGCCTTCGCCCAGTAGTCCGCCTGGGCGACGTCAGGTGCGACATCGCGGTCGGCCGGCGGACGGGCCAGCCCGGCGATCGGACCGTCGCGCCGGTTGCCGCCGATCGGACCGCCGGCGCCGGGGACCGTCTTGTCATCCTGTCCGACGAAGATGACAGCGGGGACAGGACCCTTGGCCGGCGGCTCGTCGCCAAAGACGGCGCCGACGATGGGGCCAATGGCCGCGATCTTGTCCGGCAGTTCGCGGGCCAGCACGTGTGTCATCATCGCACCGTTGGACATGCCGGTGACGTAGATGCGCTTCGGATCCGCGCGGCCGGAGGCGACGAGCTGATCGATCATCGCTGAGATGAAGCCGACATCGTCGACCTTGTTTTCGCGCGCGTAGGCGCAGCAATGGCCGGCATTCCATGTCAGCAGGCGTCCGCCCGGCGTGCCGCCGGTTCCGCCCGGATAGACGGCGATGAAACGTTCGCGTTCGGCGATGACATCGAACTGGCTCATGTTCTGGGCATTCTCGGGATGGCCGCCGCCGCCATGAAGAACGATCACCACCGGCGCACGCTTGCCGCCGGAAAAGTCGTGGACGAGGAAGCGGCGCTCGCGTCCGTCGTGCTGCAGCGTTTCCTCGGTGAGCCTTGCCGATTGAGTCTGCTGCGCCTCGGCGGGCGGGCCAGCCTGACAGGCGCCGAGAGAAAGAAGCAGAAGGACGGCGGCGGCAGTTCGAGTCATCTTCGTCTCCCCGTGCGGATGCTTGACCGCATCCCCGCGACAATTGATGCTACCGAGCAGTAGCATACAGGTTCTGGCCTCATTGCAAGCCGAAGTTTTTCACGACGAGGCCATAGGGGAGGTGAACGATGAAGCGTTACGGAATGGCGGCGGCCGCAGGATTGCTCCTGGCGGCCTGCGCCGGGCAGTCGGGCGGTCTCGACAGCGGCGAACAGCAGGCCACGCAGAATACGGGGGCGCCGCGTCCGAACATCGTCGTCATTCTCGCTGACGATCTCGGCTACGCAGACATCTCATCCTACGGCGGCACGCGCATCGCGACGCCGAACATCGATCGCGTCGCAAAAGGAGGCGTTGCCTTCACCGACGCCTATTCGGCTGCGCCGGTGTGTTCGCCTTCGCGGGCTGGCCTCAACACCGGACGGCATCCCGATCGCTTCGGCTTCGAGTTCAACAATGGTCCGGCGCAGCGCGACATCCAGCAGAACCTCGGCCTGCCGGCCAGCGAGCTGACGCTGGCCAAGGCGCTGCAGGGGCAGGGCTATCGCACCGGCCTCGTCGGCAAATGGCATCTTGGCTCCAACGACGACTTCTACCCAACCAATCGTGGATACGACGAGTTCGTCGGGCTCCTGACAGGAGCGACCTCCTACATGCGCCCCGATGCGCCGGGCGAGATTTTCGTTGAGGTCGAGGGATCGAATGCGAGGCCGCCGGCGCAACGCAGCGGACCGAACAAGATCGTCGAAGGCCCGCAGCGCACGGTGATCGAGAACGAGGATCGCTACCTGACAGAGTATCTCGGCGAGCGGGCTGTCGAGTTCGTTGCGCGTAACGCGGCGCAGGACAGGCCCTATTTCCTTTATGCGGCCTTCACCGCGCCGCACGATCCGCTGCAGACGACGCAGAAGTATTATGACCGCTTTCCGCAGATCAAGGATGAGGGAATGCGGGTCTACGCCTCGATGATCTCGGCGCTGGACGACCAGGTCGGCGCCATCCTCGACGCTGTCGACAGGTCCGGCGAGGGCGGCGACACCATCGTGTACTTCATGTCGGACAATGGCTGTGCGGCGTACATCCAGGGCATCTGCTCGTGCGAGCCGCTGCGCGGGGGCAAGCTCAGCCATTATGAAGGCGGCACGCGCGTGCCTTTCCTGATGCGCTGGCCCAACAAGATGCAGGGCGGGAAAGTCTATCGCGAAGTCGTCTCGACGATGGATGTGTTCACCACGTCGCTGACGGCGGCGGGCGGCAAACTGCCTGCGGACCGTATCTATGACGGCGTCGACCTGATGCCTTTCCTGGCCGGGACTGCGCAGGGAATTCCGCACGACGCGCTGATGTGGCGGCGCACGCCGCACGCCTCGATCCGCAAGGGCGACTGGAAGCTGTGGAAGAGCCTCGATGGCAAGTTCACGCTGCTGTTCAACCTGAAGACCGATCCCAACGAAGCGACCAACGTCGCCGACAGGGAGCCCGCGAAGCTGAAAGAGCTGAGCGACGCATTCGATCAATGGGCGAAGGACCTGAAGGATCCGGCGTGGCCGTCTCGCCCACACACGACCTATGATGTCTGCGGCACGCCGTTCGAGCTGCCGATATGATCGCAGCGGCGCCGTCGCTCTCCTCCCCCGAACGGGGGAGGCGCGGCGGGCTCGGTGGAGGACGCGGGCACAGGCCGGGTGGGGGACCGCCCTCTCGGTCAACCGACAGGCCTGTCCCCCACCCGATCCCGACCGCCAGACTTTCAGCGAGCGTTGCGCCTCCCCCGTTCGGGGGAGGAGGAGGTCGGCGGCCTGGATTTGTGTTCGCGCTGGCGGTTTGCGGCGTTGCTTTTGCTGCCTGCTCCCAACAACCGCATCTCGTCCCCCGCGACGCCGAGATGGTCGTCATTCCCGCCGCCGAGACGCAGATCGGGGACGACGCGGCGCCACGCAATGAGCGACCGCAATTCAGGATGGACATAGCAGCGTTCCTCATGGACCGCACGCCGGTGACGGTTGCGCAGTTCCGCGCCTTCGTGGAGGCGACCGGCTATGTCACCGATGCGGAACGCGCCGGCGCGGCGGGCGTGCTGAGCAAGGGCTTCGGGCAATGGGTCGATGAGGATGGCGCCAACTGGCGCTTCCCGCGCGGGCCGGAAAAGCCGGAGGCCGAGGCGAACCATCCGGTGACTCAGGTGTCGTGGAACGACGCCGTCGCTTACTGCTCGGCCTATGGCCTTAGACTCCCGACCGAGTTCGAGTGGGAGCGCGCCGCGCGCCTGGGCCAGACGCCGGATGGGACTGTGTTCCGCGCCGGAACGCGCATTTCGATCGATGCGAAATTCCGCGTGAATGTCTGGCAGGGCATATTCCCGGTGATGGACCTGGGCGAGGACGGCTACACCGGCACATCGCCGGTCGGTGCGTTCGGCGAAGCGCCGTCGGGCCTTACCGACATGGCCGGCAATGTCTGGCAGTGGACGTCGTCGTCCTACCTGCCTTATCCGGCGCCGGCAAAGGATAGGCGGAAAGCGGCGCCGGAGTTCGTGCAGCGTGGCGGCTCCTTCCTGTGCGATCCCAATGTCTGCGAAGGGTTCCGGGCCACAGCGCGCAATCATTCAACGCCGGCGACGGCGCTGATGCATGTCGGCTTCCGCTGTGCGGGCGATGCGAGCGGGGATTCGTAGGCCCCCGGCGCCGTGCAATCGCGGCCGGCGCCATAAATGTCGGACCCTTTTGTCGGATCGAACGCCATCCATCCGTCCTGGGCTCAAGCAGCCGATGATTTGCCAGGAGGCGCCTCACAATGACCCCCACCATCACCGCCTTTGAAGCATCTCCCGACCGCGGTCAGGGGCTCGCGCGTGACACGCGTCTGCGCTGGGCGTTCGAGGAAGTGGGCCAGCCCTATGACGTCCGCCTTGTTTCGTTCAAGGCGATGAAGGAGCCCGCGCATCTGGCGCTTCAACCCTTCGGCCAGATTCCGACCTATGAGGAAGACGATCTCGCGCTGTTCGAGACGGGGTCGATCATTATCCATATTGCGGAGCGCCATGCCGGCCTGCTGCCGGACGAAGCCAATGCGCGGGCGCGGGCGATCACCTGGATGTTTGCTGCGGTCAACACGGTGGAGCCGCCGATCCTCGAACTGCAAAACGCCAGACTCCTGGAAGGCGACAAGCCATGGGCCAGGGAACGCCTGCCTCTGGTCCTGGATCGCGTCCGCGACCGGCTGAAGCAGCTTTCTGCGCGCCTCGGCGGCGCCGACTGGCTCGATGGCGCCTTCAGCGCCGGCGACCTCATGATGGTGCATGTGCTGCAGAGGCTGAAACCGTCGGGAATTCTCGAAGAGTTCCCGAACCTCTCCGCCTATGTCGCCCGTGGCGAAGCGCGGCCCGCCTACAAGCGGGCTTTTGCGGCGCAGCTGGCGGTTTTCACGGGCAAGGCGCCGAACGGCTAGGCCTTCCTGGCCGTATCGGCCCTGGCTGTTTCGGGCGGATCCAGTTCGAACGCCTCGCGCGTCGCCTTGCGCCATTCGCGGACGATACGGCCCCACCAGACGAAGCGTTTCTCGTCGGAGATGCCGTCGCTGTCTTCCAGCCATGACACGAGGGTGTCGAAGCCCATGGAAGTGAGAGTGTGCGATGCGCGGCGTCCGCGCGCCTCGCCGCCGGCTGGCGCGCCTTCCGTGGGGTGGAAGAAACCTGCCGCCTGTGTCGATACCAGATCGAACAATCTCTGGCGCCACGGCTCGAGCGCCGGATCGCCGCGGAACGTCTTGAGAGCGACGAGAAAAATCTCGGGCTCCTTTTTTGCTTCCGCGTAGAGCACGCGCAGCGCCCAGCCATAGCCGTCCCACTGACCCTGCTGGGTCTTGGCGATCACATCATGGACATGCTGGTAGAAGGATTCGATGAGATCCGCGCGCGATGGGAAGATGCGATAGAAGACGGGCTTCGGTGCGCCTGCCGCATCGGCGACATCCTGCATCGAGGCCTGTGCGCCCTTTGCCAGAAAGGCCTTGGCGGCGGCGCGGAGATAGTCGGCCTTTCGCGCTTCGCGATCGACGCGAGGCTTTGCGCGCACGGGAATCTGCCGGACGTTGTCGGTCTGCTGTGCTGCGCGGGCCATGGTGGTGATCGTCCCCGTAATCAACTTGCCATCGACCATACCCACGCGACGCCGGTTCGCGCTACCAGAAAGGTGGAATGGAGCTGTTCCGGGACCGGCTGGATCAGGAAACAAGCCGGACAGCCGGTCCGGCGGCGCCGACCGCGGCAAGGGCGAAGGCGAACTCGAGCGCAGTCTCGCGCAGGCTGGCGAAGCGGCCAGACACGCCGGTATGCCCCGCCTCCATGTTGATCCGGAGGAAGTACGGACCGTGGTCCGGAGACTCATGGCGGAGGCGAGCGGCCCACTTCGCAGGCTCCCAGTAGGTGACGCGTGGATCGGTGAGGCCCCCGGTGATGAGCATCGCCGGATAGGGCCGCGCCCCTACCTGTTCATAAGGAGAGTATCCTGCGATGCGGTCATAGGCTTCCGCATCACTCAGGGGATTCCCCCATTCCGGCCATTCCGGCGGCGTCAGCGGCAGGCTTTCGTCCGACATGGTGTTGAGCACGTCGACGAAGGGCGCGGCGGCGATGATGCCGCCGAACAGCGTCGGATCGAGATTGGCGATGGCGCCCATCAGCATGCCGCCGGCCGAGCCGCCCATCGCCACGATGCGTCCGCGCCGCGTGTAGTTGAGCGCGACCAGATGGCGGCCCGCGGCGACGAAGTCGCGGAAGGTGTTCGTCTTCTTCTCGAGCTTGCCGTCGAGATACCACTGATAGCCCTTCGCCATCGAACCGCGCACATCGGCGATGGCGTAGATGAAGCCGCGATCGACAAGACTGAGGCGCGCGGTGCGGAAGTCTGCGGGAATGGTGATGCCATAGGCGCCGTAGCCATAGAGCAGCACAGGCGCGCTGCCGTCGATGGGCGTGTCCTTGCGTCTTAGCAGCGTCACCGGGATCAGCGCGCCATCGTCGGCCGGGGCGTCGATACGCTCGACGATATAGAGAGACGGATCGTGGCCGGAGGGAACTTCCTGCGTCTTGCGCAGGATGCGCTCGCGGGTCGCCATGTTGTAGTCGAAGACCTGCGCCGGCGTGGATGGCGAGGAATAATCGAAACGCAGCCAGGGCGAGTCCCAGAGATAGCCGTTCGACGTGCCGAGATTGTAGGCGGCCTCGGCGAAGGCGATGGCGTGCTCGGCGCCCGTGCCGCGCTCGCGCACGACAATGCGGGGCAGGCCATTCTCGCGCTCCATGCGGACGATGAAGTTCGCGAAAGGCTCGACATCCAGGATAAGCACGCCGGGGCGATGCGGGATCTCGATGCGCCAGTTTTCCTCCGCAGGGTTGTCGTGCGGGGCGGAGGCCAGCGCGAAGTCGACGGCGCCGTTGCGGTTGGTGCGGATCCAGAAGCGGTCATCGAAATCGACCACGGAGTAGTCGACGCCGCGCTCCCGCTCGGCGATCAGCGTCAGCTTCTGGTCCCCTGCATCGGTGCGCAGATAGCGCCATTCGGTGGTGGTGTGGTCGTTCGCCGTGACGAAGATGAAACGCCGCGACTGGCTCTTCTGCACGCCGACAAAGAAGCCTGGATCGGCCTCGCGGTAGACCAGCTCGTCCTCGCCCTTGCCAAGTCGGCGCAGGAACACGGCGACGGGGCGGGCATTGTCATCGCGCGCAACCCAGTAGAGGGACGTTGAGTCTTCCGCCCAGACGAACTCGCCATAGGTGTGCGGCACTTCCTCGATGTCGCGGCCGGTCGCGGCCTCGCGTACGCGGAGCGTGTAGAACTCCGATCCCTTGTCATCGATCGCATAGGCGATGAAACGATGGTCGGGCGAGTGCGAAACCTTGCGGATGTCGAAATAGTCGAGGCCCTTCGACAGCGCATCGCCATCGATAAGCAGCTGCTCGTCAG
>DATBNA010000461.1:0-4208 GCA_036554545.1 Hyphomonadaceae bacterium | reverse complement strand
GCCGCCGAAGGGCCGGAGTCGCGGTCGCTGGGCGAGCGCTGCATCATCAGCTTCGGCATTTCCTCGGGGCCGGTGATGACGCCGCAGCTCTACAACAACACCTACCAGTTCGTTCAGACCAGGGACAATTTCGTCATCTGGGTCGAGATGGTTCACGACGCGCGCATCGTGAAGATGAACGGCAAGCACCGCACCGACGGCATCCGGCCGTGGATGGGCGACCAGATCGGCTGGTGGGAGGGCGACACGCTGGTGGTCGAGACGGTCGGCTATCACCCCCGCCAGAACGTGCGCGGCGGCGGGCCGAACATGAAGGTGACGGAGCGCTTCACACGCGTGGCGGAAGACCGGCTGCACTACGCCTTCCACGTCGAGGACCCGGAGACATGGGTCGAGCCGTGGGGCGGCGAGTACGAGTTCGCTGCAGCGGCCGACCATGTCTACGAGTACGCTTGCCACGAAGGCAATTACGGCCTGTCGGGCATCCTCGCCGGCGCGCGCGCCGACGAGGCCAAGGCGGCGGCAGCGGCGGCCAGGAAGAAGTAGCCGGTCAGCGCTTGCGGCCAAGCGAGGCGAGCACAGCATCGGGATCGGCGCCGAGACCGCGGACGGCTTCTTCCCAGCGTGCGAGGGCGTCCCAGTAGTAGTCGAAAATGCACGGGCAGCAGCCGCGGTTGCAGCACTCATACTGCTCCGGCTTGTTCGGCGGCGCGGGGATGGCCGGGGACGTCATCGTCCCCAGCTAGTGCAATTTCCGGGCTGACGCTATCGGCCTAGATCTCCCATCCCTTCCGGTACGGACGATCCAGGAGGCTGTTGAAGCCTTCGCCGTTGGTGATGCGGCCTGCTACGCCGTCGTAGGTGATGGGCTTGTCGGCGGCGAGCGCCACGATGCCGAGGAGCATGGTCTCGGTGAGCGGAGCGGCGTCGGCGAAGGGCGAGGAGATTTTTTCCTCGCCGCGGATGGCGCGGATGAAATTCATCTCGTGACCGCCCATGCCGCCTGCAATGCGCGGGAGCGACTGCGGGATCGCTGCGGCGCGGGCGTTCGCTTCTTCCCCGATGACGGTCGGCTTCTCGCCATAAGTGTCGTGGATCAGCATGCCCTTGTCGCCGAAATAGAGCACGCCGCCTTCGCTGAGCATCTCGCGCGTGGCGGGGAAGCCCTTCGGCGTGGACGGCATCAGCCCGCCATCCTGCCAGGTGATGCGGAGCGGGCCGCCCTTTGCATTCCCGAACTCGTAGTGCGTGACGGTTGCGACCGGGAAGCTCGCAAGTTCGGCAGGCGGCTTGCCGTCGCTCGCATTGGTGTCGCCGCCCCAGACGGTGTGGCGCGTCTCGACGCGTGTCGGCAGGCCAGGCTCGAGCGCCCAGACCGGGAAGTCCATGAGGTGAGCGCCCATGTCGCCGAGCGCGCCAGAACCGAACGGCGTCCAGCCGCGCCAGTTGAAGTGCGCGTAGTCAGAGTGATAGCCCCAGTCGACCGCGGCGGGGCCAAGCCACATCTGCCAGTCAAGGCCGTTGGGCGTGAATTGCGCGGGTGCACGCGGAATGCCCTGCGGCCAGACCGGGCGGTTGGTCCAGATCTGCACCTCGCTGACTTTTCCGATCGCGCCGCCGCGGATGAGTTCGATCACGCGCCGTCCATCGTCGCCCGAGTGGCCCTGGTTGCCCATTGCAGTGACCAGGTTCGGATACTTGCGCGAGAGATCGAGCATCATGCGCGCTTCGCGCACGGTGGTGGTGAGCGGCTTCTGCACGAAGACGTGGATGCCGCGCTCCATCGCGATGCGCGTGGCGTGAATGTGATGGTGGTCCGGCGTTGCGATGACGACCGCATCGATGTCTTTGCGGGCATCGAACATCTTGCGGTAGTCAGTGAAGCGCGCGGCCTTGTCGTAGGCCGCCTTGAGGGGCTCGCGCTCGGGCCGCATGACGCCGTTGCGATCGAGCATCTGGCGCGCGACGCGATCGAAGTCGACATCGGTGGCTGCGACGATGTTCTGGCTGAGCAGCTCCATGGCGTTGCCGGCGCCCTTGCCCCCGGCGCCGATGATGGCGACGTTCACACGGTCGTTGGGGCCAAGGCGCTTGGGTCTTGGCGCCTGCGCCTCACCAGGCAGCGATGTGCATGCAGCGGCAGCAGCGGCGCCGGCCAGCAGAGCGCGGCGCGAAAAGCGATCAAGTCTTTCCAATTGGGCCTCCCTTGCCGGGCGGCTGCGCAAGCCGCCCGTGCACCTTGTTTACCTGCACTCGAACTGGTCGGGGCTCTTGCCGTCGCCGGCTCCCTTGTAGACGGCCTTCTTCGGCCAGGCGCAGACCTTGCGCGCGCCGCCGGAGGCGAAGCTTGCGGTCAGCTCTTCAGGCGCCGCGCCGCCATTGGCCCATTTGTCGATCGCATCGAGATAGTCAATGCGGTCAGGGCCGGCGCCGCCGTTGCAGTGGAGCACGCCCGGCAGCATGAACATCTTCACGTCGTTGGCGGCGGTGGCGTCCTTCGCCATCACCTCATTGTAGTAGCGGATGCTCATCAGCGGCGAGAGCGCCGAGTCCGACCAGCCGTGATAAATGAGAAGCTTGCCGCCTTGTCTGCGGAAGGCCGAGAGATCGGGATCGGTCGGCGACAGCGTCGCCTGCAGCGCCTTCGTCTCGTTGTGGTAGGCGGCGAGGTTGAAGTCCTTGTAGTTCCAGTTGGCGTCCTGTTTCACGAAGTAGCGCAGGAAGTCATAGCTGAAGCCGTAGGCGAGGCTGGGACGGCCGGGCCCGGCGGCATTGGGGATGCCGACAAGCCATGCGCCCCACCCGCCAGGCTGGGCTTCTCCGCCATAGGGGAAGCCGACGTGATAGCGCTTGCCTTCGAGCATCGGGCCCTTGGTGATCGACTCGACAGCAGCGATCTCTTCCTTCGAGAGGCAGCCGTCCTGGTTGCCGGTCTTGCAGGCGATGGTCTTGGGATCGAACTTGCAGGCGGTCGGATCGGTCATGATGCCGTCCTCGAGGCCGTCGGCCTTGTCGCACTGCGCGAGCACGGCTTTCTGCAGCGCCTGCTGGTCGGGCATCGACAGCGTCGCTTTGTCGACCTTGGCCGGATCCGGATACATGATGCGCGAGATGTTCATGAAGGTCGCGATGATGCCGCGGATGTCCTGCGCGGGCGCGCCGGCGACGATGGCGTTGAAGTCGTCGGGATAGCGCTGCGCCGCGATGAGCGCTTCGCGTCCGCCGTTGGAGCAGCCGGCGAAATAGGATTTTTCCGGCGCGCGGCCATAGCGGGTCCTGATCGCAGCCTTCGAAGCTTCGGTCACGCGATGGATGGCGGCGTGCGCGTAGTTGACGACCCGCTCGAGATTGCCGAGCGCCCATGCGCCGTCGGTCGCGCCGCCGGGGCTGACGTGGCCGGTGTCGGTGCCGGCTGTGGCGTAGCCCTTCTGCAGGGCCTGCATTGCCATGGCCTGGTTTTCGACGCGGCCCGCATAGCCGCCCTGCCCGCCCATGACGAACTTGCCGTTCCAGTTGTCCGGCAGCCAGACTGTGAAGTTGATCTCCTTGCCGATGACGCCGTCGACCTTGCAGTGGGGAACCGGCGTGGCGCCGGGCGCGGCGCCCGTGATCTTCATATCGGGCGCGGAGAAGCTCTTCATTGCATCACACGCGGCCTGTGCACTGGCCGTTCCGGCCATGGCCATCGTGAGCGCCAGTAGGCAGACGCCTGTTCTCAGCATTGCGATCCTCCCGGGAGCGAAGTTGTTTCACGCAAGCCTGCCACACGGGCCGGGCTATCTCAACGCACGTGCATAGTGGACTGGGCATGCTAGAGAGTTGGGCGTCATGTCCGACCTTACGCCGCGTCCAGAAGATGTTCCCGAAGCGAAGCCCGAGCTGGTTGCAGGGCGCTCGTGTCAGGACTGCACCATGTGCTGCAAGCTCGTGGCGGTCTATGAACTCGAGAAGCCGGCGCAGAGCTGGTGCGAGCACTGCGAGATCGGCGTCGGGTGCAGGATATATGACACGCGCCCGGCCGACTGCCGCACCTTCTATTGCGGCTGGCTACTCGATCCGCGCATCAGCGACGACTGGCGGCCGTCGAAATCGAAGATCGTCGTGAAGTTCGAGCCCAAGCGCATCGTCATCCATGTAGACAAGGACCGGAAGGACGCCTGGCGCAAGGAGCCCTTCCATTCGCAGATCCGCCGCTGGGCGCAGGCCGG
>DATBNA010000369.1:0-5286 GCA_036554545.1 Hyphomonadaceae bacterium | reverse complement strand
TCATCAACTCAACAAGTCGCGTGACTGGGTCGTGCTTCACGTCTTTCACGACAGGACGCCGGAATGGAGTTGCACGGTTGTGACGGAGACTCGGGGCCCGCTTAAGGGGAAGCGCGTCGTCCGCGGGCGTGAGGCCGAATGCGAAACCTACTACGGCAACGCCGTTGCGGGCTGAGAAGCCCCCAGGTTTGATCATTGTCAAGGCGATGCGTTTGAGCGGCCCCATGCTGGCTTTCATGCTGCACTGGCGCATGGATGCAGACAATGGCGTATCGCAGCCTTCTCGTTCACGTCGATAGCTCGCGGGCCGCGGAAACCCGGGTTGCTGTCGGCGCCGCGCTCGCCGCTCGCTTCAAGTGCGCGCTGACCGGCGCTTTCCTGAAGTCGGAACCGCATCTTAGCCATCTCATCGCGGACGCTGTCGCGCCAGCTTCCGGCGGAGAGCGCCAGCAATCGATGGGCGAGCGGGCGACTGCTGTCGCCAAAGCTGCCGCGGCTGCGCGGTGGATGTTCGATGATGCCGCTCGCGTCGCCGGTATTCCTTTCCACTGGATCACGATGAACAATGACAGCCATGCGGGGCTGATAGCTGCCGCCAGGAGGCAGGATCTCGCAATCCTGCCGCCAGAAATGACGACACTGTTTGGCGAGCATACCATCACGGCCGCGCAGGTCGGGATGGCGTCGGGTGGTCCCGTTCTTGTGCTCAAGCATGGCGGCTATCCTGTCGACTTCGGAAAGAAGATCCTTGTCGCCTGGAACAATTCGCGGGAGTCCGCTCGAGCCCTGAGAGACGCCTGGCCATTCCTCGCTGAAGCGGAAAGAGTGGACTTTCTGACTGTCTCTGGCACGGCAAGCGACACGCTCGACGAACTCATGGAGCGGCACCTGAGGGAGCACTGCTGCAAGTTTGGAAGACTGATTGTCGACCGGGCCGGTACGGGCTGCGTGGCCGACACAATAAGGCTTCATGTCGCTCAAACCGGCGCGGACATGGTCGTCATGGGCCTCTACGGCCATTCTCAGTTGCAGGAGATGGTGCTCGGAGGCGTCACCCGGGAGCTGCTCAACGATCCGCCAATGCCGCTTTTGATTTCCCACTGATCGGTGGAGACCGGCGATGCCGAAGAAGGTGATCATCATTGGCGCAGGGATCGGCGGTCTTTCCGCCGGATGCTATGCGCAGATGAATGGATATCGCGTCCACATCTTCGAGAAGCATTATGCGCCCGGCGGATTGTGCACATCCTGGTCGAGGCACGGCTTCACTTTCGACGGGTGTATTCACAATCTCGCCGGCACGGCGCCGGATAGTTCCTTCGCTGCAATGTGGCGAGAGCTGGGCATTACGGCCAGGATGCATGCCTTCAAGGAGATGATTGCGGTCGAGGCCCCCGATGGCGATGCGTCTTTGACGATGCTGACCAATCTGGAAGACCTCGAAGCCGCACTCACCCGGCAGTTTCCCGTCGACGCAGCCGAGATCCGGTCTCTGATCAGGGCCGCCCGGAAGATGGCTGCCGCGGACCTTCTCGGGCTCGCGCTAGCGCCGATGTTGGAGCGTGTCCGGGCCATCATGGTATTGGCGTCGCTATCGAACATCGGCCGCCTGACCCTCGAACAATATGCACAGCGTTTCGTGGATCCACATCTGCGCGCTGCGTTTCCGCGGATCATTTACGACTGGCCAAGGCAGTCGATGTTCATGGCCCTGCATTTTCTCGCCAGGCTTCACAAAGGCGACCTTGGATGGCCGATGGGCGGTTCAGGCGCATTTGCCCGATCCATTGCCGAGAGATTGAAGCAGCTGGGCGGGGAAATCACCTACAACGCGGCGGTCACCGAAGTGATTGTCGAGAACAACCGGGCTGTCGGCGTGCGTCTGCAGGATGGCCGCGAGCATCGCGCCGGCATCGTCATTTCAAACGCCTACGGGCCCACCGTGCTGGACATGACGCCGGCGAAGTACGCGCCCGCCGCGCTGCGCCGGCGATATGAAAAGCCGGAAGACCGGATCGAGATGGGCGTCCATGTCTCGTTTGGCGTCAAGAGGACGTTATTGGAAGAGCCTCACGCCATCGTCTTTCCTCTTGAACCGGCCGTTGAGATCGATGGCGAAATACGAAATCGGCTGTTCATTCAGACCTTCGGCCACGATCCAGCGATGGCGCCGCCCGGGAAGGGGGTGATCAAGGTGCTGTTGTCCACAAGCTGGGCCAGGTGGAAGGAACTGTCGCTATCTCCGCGCCGCTACCAGGAGGAACAGGACAGGATTGCGGCCATCGTGCTCGGCGTTCTGGAAAGACGCTTCCCGGGGATATCGGCGGATGTGGAAGTTACGGATGTCGCCACGCCGATGACCACCAAACGGTTCACTGGGGTGGGGCCCGGATTCGGACTCTCAATCGGCGAGTTTCTTGGCGGCGTCCTGCTTGGTCAAAACGCCGGCCGCACGCTACCCGGATTGAAAAACTTCTACATGGTGGGCCAATGGGCCGGGGCGCCCGGCGTTCCCATGGTGGCGGCGATGGGCCGGGAGCTGGTTCGTGAAATCTGCAAGCGAGACGGGCGCAAGTTCGTGACCTTGCAGCCATCTCCTGCGCCGGCCGCAGCGGCGTGGCGCGGCGCGGCCTAGCTGACTGGCGCTGACCGCTGCGGAGAAATACGTCCACACGTCGGCGCTACGCCAGACTGTCAGATTGTTCGGCACAGCGGCCACGCCGAGTGGCCTGCAGAGGAGCAGGGGTCCAGCGTCAAATCGACCCGGCTGATCGAGATCAAACTCGAAATACGGCGGAGCGTCAGGATTGCAACAAGGACGAAAAGGTGAAGGCGATGCTGACAGGTTCAACTCTTGTGGTCGTAGCGGACGGCGCCGTGGCGCGATTTCTCAGCCGAACTCGTCCGGGTCTGCGGCTGGTGGAAATGCCTGACCGCCACATGCTGATCGATGCTGTCGAACCGGAAAGAGACCGGCCTGCGCGCACGCATGACCGAATGGGCGCTGGACGGCATGCCATGGAGAACCGGCTCAGCGCACATGAGATAGCCGAAGAGCGTTTTCTGAGCAGGGTGGCGGAGCGGACGATCGAACTGGTCCGATCGGAAAACCCCTCCCGGCTTGTTCTGTGCGCTCCGCCAAGAGCGCTCGGAACATTGCGAGCCGCGCTTTCGTCAGACGCCCGCGAACGACTAACGTTGTCGTGGAGCAAGGACATAACCAAGGAAACGCCGGCGGAAATCGACGAACGGCTGAAGGAATTGAAGGTTTGAGGCGGTGGCGATGCCTATCCATCAGTCCAGCGGCAGGATGATCCATTCGCCCAGCGCGTGGCGCGGAGCAGGGCTCGCCAGGCCTGTTGGAAGTCCGCTCGGCCCGCGTGGGGGCCGCTGGGCTCTGCTCCACCGGATGTGGAAAGAGGTAAGGGAACACCCAGCCGAGACTGCCGCCCTTGTTGCGATGACCGTAGCGTTGTCGAGGCTGCTTCGACGGCCGGCCTCCGCCAGGCGATCCGGAACGCCGGTGAAGCGGCGCCTCCGCGACGTTCTGCCGCTAGGTGTGATGGCGGCCGTCTGTATTCTGGGGCTTTCGGCCTGAATACCCGGCGTGATCGCTGTTGTCAGGTTTCGTCACACAGTCCGTCACAATTCGGCAAACGCCTGAAAGGTTGGCGATCCATCACTCTCCCACAGATCAGTTGGGAGACATCAGATGTGCATCAGCGGCGGAAACATCATCGATTTCGAGCGGTCGGCAAACGCTTGGGGAGCAACGGATGGACAGCGAGCCATTCGCCGTGTCCCGGCGCACCAGCACCTCTTCTTCGAGGGGGATTCCAGGACACACGTATTCGTCATCGAGAGCGGATGGGTGAAGCTCTACCGCACGCTCATCGACGGGCAGCGGCAGGTGGTCGGCTTCTGCAACGGCGGATCCGTGCTTGGCTTTGAGGGCAATGGCGAGCACGTCAACGCCTGCGAAGCGGTGACCCCGGTGACCGTTCGCGCCATTCCCTTCAGCCGGATCGGCGACCTGTGCACCCGCGATCCGGAACTCGCCGGACAGTTGCTGCGTCAGGTCGGCCGGCAGCTGGGAACCGCCCAGACACAACTCACCACAGTCGGCGTCCAGTCTGCCGACCAGAAGCTCGCGACGTTCCTGCTGGCCTTCTTCGACTACGGTGCAAACGAGCAGGGCGAGTTCGATCTGCCGATGCGGCGGAGCGATATGGCGGAATTCCTCGGCCTGAGACTCGAAACCGTTTCGCGGAAGCTTTCCGACTTTCAACGCCGGAAATGGGTCCGGATGATCTCGCTCTACCGCTGCCAGGTCTTGAATCATGCCGCGCTCACGGAGTTGGCCGAAGGCGGCGACGTCAATGAAGGCTTGGTCGAGCGCGTCCACTGATCCGGCCAGGAGCCGCCAGAACAGGGGTGGACCATGACGTACCAGAACATTCTCGTGCATGCGGATCATACGAAGGCCTCGAGCGCGCGAGTGGAGGCGACGGCGGCTCTGGCCGTGCGGTTCAAAAGCTTTCTGACGGGCGTGTTTCTGATGGCCGAGGCGGCGCCAGCCCACTTGGTCAGCGACGCGATCACGATGCCCACGGAAAATCTCGAGCGATACATGGATGAGCGATCGCAGAAGATCACCCAAATGTGCTGTTCGGCGCGTTCGGCTTTCAACCTCGCGGTAGGCGACGCAGGCCTCCCCTTCCACTGGCTGGAGGTCAATGGAGATCGCGATGAGGAGCTGATCGCCTGCGCCCGCCGCCACGACCTGGTTGTCATGCCTCCAACCATGAAGGCGCCCCTAGGGCAAAACACAATCCAGGCCACTCAGGTCGCCATGGCGTGTGGCGGGCCCGTCCTGATCGTGCCGCCCTCGGGCTTCTCCAAGGATATCGGCAGGAAGGTTCTTGTTGCCTGGAACGACTCGCGCGAGTCGGCGCGAGCCTTGCGCGATGCCTGGCCATTCCTGGCGCAGGCCGAGGAAATCCACTTCCTGATCGTTTCGAAGCGGGCTGCTCCTCAGCTCGACGAGTTGCTGCAGCGCCATCTCCGGCAGCACAATTGCAGGCCGGCCAAGATCATGGTCGATCGCCGTGACGACCTCGTGACCGGCAATGTCATCAGCAGGCATATCGGCATGGCGGGCGCCGACATGGCGGTGCTCGGGCTCTACGGGCATTCCCGGCTGCGCGAACTCGTGCTGGGTGGTGTGAGCCGCGATCTTCTTGAAGAGCTTCCGGTTCCACTGCTGATGTCGCACTGATCAGCGCT
>DATBNA010000344.1:0-2164 GCA_036554545.1 Hyphomonadaceae bacterium | reverse complement strand
TCCATCCCATGGGGTGGGACGCGTTCGGCCTGCCGGCGGAAAACGCGGCGATGGAAAAAGGGGCGCAGCCGCGCGATTGGACGCGGCAGAACATCGCCGCGATGAAGGCGCAGTTCGAACCGCTGGGGCTCACCTTCGACTGGTCGCGCGAAGTGACGACGTGCGAGCCAGACTATTATGCGCATCAGCAGCGCATCTTCCTCGAGTTCCTGAAAAACGATCTGGCCGATCGCCGCACGGCGAAAGTGAACTGGGATCCGGTCGAGAACACCGTGCTCGCCAACGAGCAGGTGGTGGACGGCCGCGGCTGGCGTTCGGGCGCGATCGTTGAATCGCGCGAGCTGGAGCAGTGGTTCTTCCGCATCACGAAATACGCGGACGACCTGTTGGCGGCGCTCGATACGCTGGACCGCTGGCCGGACAAGGTTCGCATCATGCAGGCGAACTGGATCGGCAAGAGCCAGGGCGCACGCTTCCGCTGGCAGCTGACCAAGCCGATCGGCGATGTGAAAGACATCGAGGTCTTCTCGACGCGGCCGGACACGCTGTTCGGCGCCGCCTTCGTTGCCCTGGCGCCGGATCATCCGCTGACCAAGGCTGTCGCCGAAAAGAACCCGGCCGTCGCGAAATTCATCGCCGAGGCAGCCCAAACCGGCACGTCGGAAGCGGAGATCGAAAAGGCCGATAAGGTCGGCATCGATCTCGGCGTGCGCGTGAAGCACCCGTTCGACCCGTCATGGGAGCTGCCGGTCTGGGCGGCCAACTTCGTGCTCTCGACCTACGGCACAGGCGCGATCTTTGGCTCGCCAGCGGGCGATGAGCGGGACATCGAGTTCGCCAACAAGTACGGCCTGCCCTTCAAGCCTGTGGTGCTACCGCCGGGCGCGGATGCTTCGACCTATACGGTCACGACCGAGGCCTACACAGGCGAAGGCGTGATCTACAATTCGAAATTCCTCGATGGCCTGTCGACGAAGGACGCCATCGCCCGCGCTGTCCAGGAACTGGTGAAGCTCGGCGCCGGTGAGGCGACGACTCAATACCGCCTGCGCGACTGGGGCATTTCCCGCCAGCGCTATTGGGGTTGTCCTATCCCCGTGATCCGCTGCGCCAAGTGCGGCGTCGTGCCCGTGCCCGAAAAAGACCTGCCGGTGCGGCTGCCGGACAATGTCGACTTTTCCGAACCCGGCAATCCGCTGGCGCGCCACCCGACGTGGAAGCACGTCGCCTGCCCGTCCTGCGGCGGCAAGGCGGAGCGCGAAACCGACACGATGGATACGTTTGTCGATTCGTCCTGGTACTTCGCGCGCTTCGCCAATCCGGATGCGAAGGAGCCGATCGACAAGAAGGAGGCGGCCTACTGGCTGCCGGTCGACCAGTATATCGGCGGCGTCGAGCATGCCGTGCTCCACCTGCTCTACTCCCGCTTCTTCTGCCGCGCGCTGCGCGACTGCGGCCTGCTCGACTTGCCGAGCGGCGAGCCGTTCGCGGGCCTGTTCACACAAGGCATGGTGACGCACGAGACCTACAAGGCGTCCGACGGAGGCTGGCTGTTGCCCGAGGAAGTCGAGACGCGCGATGGCAAGCTGATCGAGATTTCGACCGGCAAGCCGATCCAGCTCGGCGGCGTCGAGAAGATGTCGAAGTCGAAGAAGAATGTCGTCGACCCGGTCGCCATCATCGCCGACTACGGCGCCGACGTCGCGCGCTGGTTCGTGCTGTCGGACTCGCCGCCCGAGCGCGACTTTGAATGGTCCGATTCCGGCGTGCGCGGCGCGTGGGGCTCGGTGCAGAAACTGTGGGCGATCGCGGACGCTTGTCCGGATGCTGACGACGGCGCCGCGGACTCAGGCGATGCGCTGGAGCTGCGGCGGCTGGCGCACCGCACCGTTCGCGACGTGACGCAGGGCATCGAGAAGTTCCACTTCAATGTTGGCATCGCCCGGATGAACGAACTGGCGAACGCGCTGAGGAAGGCCGAGACACAGGCGGGCCCGGGCATGGCGACCGCCCGCCGCGAAGCGATCCGCCTCCTTGCCCAGCTGTCCGCGCCGTTTGCGCCGCACCTGGCAGAGGAGTGCTGGGCCCGCATCGGCGGCAAGGGAATGGTTGCAACAACCAAGTGGCCCGCTGCTGATCCCGCCCTGCTGGTGTCCGACACGAT
>DATBNA010000343.1:0-3235 GCA_036554545.1 Hyphomonadaceae bacterium | reverse complement strand
GACGAGCGGCGGTTGCGCGAAGCCATCGAGCTCCTGCGCGCCTGCTTCGATGCGCGCAAGCGTGGTGTCGGCGTTAGGTATTGGAAACTCCGACTGCTCGACGGCGTACCGCAGCTGTGACCAGCGCTGGGAGAACCAGTCTGACGTTGCGACATCGCCGGGACTGCCGCTGCGGTGCGTTCCGAAACTGACGTATTTCTCTACGTCGGCCATCAGCAGGCCGGCAGCGAAAGGATCAGGACCCTCCATGACGCCGGTAGGAGCGCTGGCGCCGGGCGTGGCCTGCTGAGGCCCACAGCCAACCGCGGCCAACGCCGTCGCGCCGGCCAGAATTTCGCGCCTGTTCATTGTCCGTCTCCCTGGCGAGGCTCCCCGATGCATTCATCGGAAGGAGCGCCCGCCAAGGCAAGCGGAAATGCGTTACTTCGCCGAAACGCCCTGCCGTGTCTCGACCACGCGGTCGGCGACTTTTCCGGTCACTTCGGCCATGTGATCGAAGGCGAATTCAAGTTCGCCGAGGCCCTGCGTGGCCGACCTGATCTCGATGATCAGATCGTGCAGCTCGTCTTCCGGGATGTAGGCGCGGATGGAATCCCATCCGAGCCAGCCGTCGCGGGGCTCGAAGCCAAGGATCTGCCCGCGGCGCATGGGGATCAGAGCGGTGATCCGCGCCATCTGGTCGGATGGCGTGTGGAACGTCACCAGATGGACGGGTTCGAGCAGCACGGGCTTGCACTCGGGCAACGCCTGCTGGACAGCGAGGCGGCCGGCGGTGCGGAAGGCGATCTCGGAGGAATCGACGGTGTGATACGACCCGTCGAGCAGCGTCGCCTCGATGTCGACGACCGGGAAGCCCAGCGGCCCGCGCATCAGGCCGTCATTCACGCCGTCCTCGACCGCGCCGAAATACTGCCTCGGCACGACGCCGCCGTGGATCTTCTGCTCGAACTTCACGCCGGAACCGCGCGGGCCTGGCTTGATCTCCATCACCACGTCGCCGAATTGGCCGTGGCCGCCGGACTGCTTCTTGTGCTTGCCGCGCTGGGTCGACGAACCACGGATGGTTTCGCGATAGGCAGTCTCCGGACGCTTGGCGTTGACGCTGACGCCGAACTTGCGCTTGAGGCGGTCGAGCGAAGTTCGAAGGTGAACTTCGCCCTGCCCGGCGAGCCGGAATTCGCGTGTCACCGGATCGGGGCCGAAGACAAGCGCGCCGTCCTCGTCGACCAGCCGCGCCATGGCGGCGGCGAGTTTCACATCGTCGGCGCGGTTCTGCGTTTCGATCGCCATCGCATAGACGGAGGGCCGCGCCGGCATCGGCGCCTTTGACGTCCGCGCCACGCCATCAGCCGAGACGATGTCCCCGCGCTTTGCCTTGTCGAGCCGTCCGAGGCAGACAACATCGCCTGCAACCGCCTTGTCGAGCTTGGCCTGCGCCTCGCCCTGCACCGAAAAGACGCCGGCGATGCGCTCGTTGGTTCCGTCGGGCAGCGTCACCGGTTCGCCGTCGGCAATTTCGCCTGACATCACGCGCACCAGCGTCTGGCGGCCGGCCTGGCCGGCATGGCGCGTCTTGAGCACGTAGGCGGATCGGCCTTCGGCGCCCAGGCGCTCAGCGGCGACTGACAATGGCGGCATTTCGTGGCGCAGCGCCTTCATCAGGCGGCGGACGCCCGAGCCATTTTCGGCGGAGCCAAGGAAGACGGGCACGATCTGGACCTTCGCCAGTTCCGTGGCGAGGTCGGTCATCACATGGTCGCGGCTCGGCTGTTCGTCGTTGAGCAGCTCTTCCATCAGGGCATCGTCGAAGTCCGCCATCTGCTCGAGCATCCTGAAGCGAGCTTCCGCTTCGCGAGCGCGTTCGTCTTCGGGAATCTCGATGAGCTTCGATGGTTTGCCGGGTTCGTATTCGTAAGCACGCTCGAGCGCGAGATCGATGAAGCCGGACGCCCCTGAGCCGTTCCAGATCGGTATCTGGCGCGCGACCAGCGGCTCGACGCTGTAAGGCTGCAGGGCGGCGATCATGTCGCGCACGCGACCGCGCGCCTTGTCGATCTTGTTGATGAAGATGCAGTGCGGAGCGTGGAGTTCGTCGAGCCGGCGCAGCAATGGCTGGAGAAGCCCGGCGCGTTCCGGATCGGGATCAGCCACTACAATGGTGAGATCGACCGCCGGAAGGACGGTGTCCGCCTCGCAGGCGAAATCGACGGAGCCGGGGCAGTCCAGGATCACATACCTGTCGCCGAGATAGTCGAAGCCGGCGACGTTGAGTTCGGTAGAGAGCCCCCTCGCTCTTGCTTCCTCACTCCCGTCCCCAACCGAAGTGCCCTGCGAAACCGATCCTTTTCGCTGGACCGCGCCGGATGCGTGCAGCATGGCTTCGAGCAAGCTTGTTTTTCCGGCCCCACTAGGTCCGCTGAGGGCGACCGCACGCACGGTCGCCGCCTTTCCTCCGCTCATGTCGTTGTCCTTCACGGTTGGTGTGAAGGGCCGCGGGCCGGTCCTTTGGGGACGCGGAAGTGTCAACGCCTTTAGGGCCGTACCCACGGCCCGGGCAGAAGCATCGTGCTCCCGCGCCCGGCAGGGTCAAGCCCGACGCGAGGGGAACGACTGTCGAAATTTCTGGAGATTCGCCTGCACGAGGCCTTGTCAGGTTCAATCATCGCCCTGGAGGTAGAGCAGGATCACGTTTGTCAGCTCTTCGGCCAGCACCTTCCAGTCGAGATGGTCGAGAACCGTATCGGAGGGACAGGCCGCCACTTTCCGCAGGACGGCGGCATTGAACACATAGAATGCCATTTCGACCGCAAGCTCCGGATCCCTGTGGCCGATGTCCGAGCGGAAGGGCGCAACAGTGGCGCGGAAGGTGCGCAGGCCGAGCTGGACCGATTGGCGGCCGCGGTTCTGCATGACCTGGTCGCTCTGCTGCTGCGCGTCGAGGATCTTCTTGAGAATGTCGGCATAGCTGGTCAGGGATTCGATCCGGCGCTCGGCATAGTGCCTGACGGCCTCGCGCAGGTTCTTTGCCTTGTGCGCCTGAACCTCGTCTGGTTCGTTGCGGTCGAAAGGCGCTGCGTCCTGGCGCTTCCCGATAGCGCGAAGGCCGGGCCCGGCGCGAAGATTTCCGCAGCGCTCTCACTTCTCCTCTGGCTCGCGATCATCATCGCCGGCCGCCTGCTGCCTAGCTTCGAGGGAGATGGCCGCCTGTTCGCGCCGCTTATCGTCTGATCGTGAC
>DATBNA010000269.1:0-1507 GCA_036554545.1 Hyphomonadaceae bacterium | reverse complement strand
CTATCTGCTGTCCCGCCCTTCGCGATCTGGCAAGGTCGTCGCCATGCTGGAAAGGCCGCTGTGAGCGATCAGCGTCTTGTCGTAGTGGGGCAGATCGCCGGCGCCTTTGGCGTGAAGGGCGAGGCGCGCGTGCGCTCGTTCACGGACGATCCGGAAGCCTGCTTTTCCTACGGACCTCTGGTCGACGAGAAGGGCGCAGTGATCCTGACCCCGGTAAACGCGCGACCGCTCAACCAGGACTTTGGCGTGACGACGAAAGAACAGCGCCAGCGCGAAGAATGGGAAGCGCTGAAAGGCACCCTGCTGCATGTTCCGCGCGCCGCCATGCCAGCGACCGAGGGCAACGAGTTCTATGTGGCTGACCTGATCGGCATGTCGGTTGTACATGCGGACGGTCGCGCGCTGGGCGTTGTGAAGGCGGTGCAGAATTTCGGCGCGGGCGAACTGATCGAGATCACTCCGCCATCAGGTTCGAGCTTCCTGCTGCCGTTCAGTGATGACATATTTCCGGAGGTCGACCTCGGCGCCCGGCGGCTGATCGCCTCGCCCGATGAGGCTTTGCTGCCCGAGCTGCTTCAGCGGCAGAGTTCGGACGGCGGTACGAACTGAAGATAAAGCGTCGCCGCTTTATTCCCCGACAGGCGGAAGTTGCGTCGGATGGCGCCTTCCGCGCCGGCGTCCTCGGGCGTCGCGCCCAGTTCTTCCTGCAGATACACGCGCAGTTCGGGCGGCATGACGGCGATGCGTCTTTCCTCATCGAAGCTGGATTCGCGCCAGACGGCGAGGCACGCGCCCTGAGTGCGCGAAGCAGGGAAGGCCTCCGGCGACAGCGAGGCGTCCAGCACGCGCGTGTTCCGGAAAGCGCCGCGAAGGTTGCCGGTGAGGTGTTTGTCGGCGCCGACGATGGTGCCTTCGGTGAAGCCGGCGCGCCTCAGTTCTGCCGCCCATTCGGGGATCGGCGTATAGGGTCGGCATTCCTCGCACATCTCGATTTCCATCCGCCATTCTACGAAGCGGCCGGCGATAACGAGGCTGACGAAGGCGATCGCCACGGCGGCGAAGGCCCTGGTGGCGATGGGAAAATCCCCGGCCCGCTTCACGTGCGTGAACATCCAAATCGGGGCCGTGAAAAGCACCGGCATCAGCCAGTAGACCTTCCACGTCAGCACGCCGAAGCCGACGCCGACAAGGCAGACCACCAGCCCGAAGATTATCGACCGGGCAAAAAGCTGCCGCCAGGCAAATTCGTGGGGTTCCTCGTCGGTGGAGCGGCGGTTGAAGATGGGGAAGATGACGGGGAGCCACAGCGGCCAGAACAGCATCAGCCAGAACAGCGACAGCGGCAGGGTGAATTCCAGCAGGCTCCGCCCGAAGGCGATCCCGCTGTTGCGAACGCGGTCGAGCCATCCGGAATCCACTTCCCAGGAGGCGGTGTAGTTGGCGGCCGCATCGCTGATCGAGCCGATATGGGTCGAAACCCAGGCCGCATAGGGACCATAGATCAGCG
>DATBNA010000222.1:0-3664 GCA_036554545.1 Hyphomonadaceae bacterium | reverse complement strand
TTCACCGTCCGCAACGCCGTCGATCCGAAGGAGGCCTATCGCGCCTTCCGCGGCCGCGACGCCACGATCGATGCGCTCATGCGCGATCGCGGTTTCGCAGCGCCGGCGGCGACGGGCAGCGGATCGCCGTGATCTGACATCTGCGAGCACGCCCTCGTGGTTCGACGGGCGGCCCTTCGGGTCTGCTCACCATGAGGGCTGTCCAGGCATTTGTTGCTGGAGAGGCCCATGGTGAGCAGGTCCGCGCAAGCGGACCGTCCGTCGAACCACGAGGCCGGGCTTACCGGCGGTCCTAAGCTGCGAGCTCCAGTATCTCCACGATATCATCCGCGCTCCTGATGGGGCGCGGATTGGTGCGTATGCCGCGGTCATGCATGGTGTGCTCGGCGATGTCCTGGAAGCGCGAGCGTCCGATCAGCACTTCCGACAGGCGCCATGGCAGGCCGAGATTCATCACCAGGTCGCGTACGACCACCGACGCCGGCAGCCGCCGGCGTCCCATCAGCCGCGAGACCAGCGCCTGGCGCGCCGCGCCAAAGCCCTTGTTCCACTCCAGCACCGCGTGAAGCGTAATGCACGACGTGATGCCGTGCGGCACGCCATAGCTTCCGCCCAACGTGTGGCCGATGGCGTGGCTTGCGCCCATGCCGCGCCCCGACGCTGCGCCGGAAATGGCGAGCCACATGCCGTGCTGGCATTGCGCGCGAGCCTCAAGATCGGAGAGATCCCGCTTCGTCGCCGCCAGCCCCTTCGCCAGCAGGCGCAAACCCTCCGCCGCCACAGCATCGCCCATCGGCGCCCGCTCGAGATTGCAGAGCTGTTCGATGGCGTGGTCGACGGCCTTGATCCCCGTCGAGAACCACAGCCTGGCCGGCGTCGACAACGTGATCGCGGCATCGAGCACGACGGCGCGCGGCGCCATGTCGGGATGTGTGTAGGCCTCCTTCACCCTGCGCTCGCCATCGGTGACGCCTGCGACTGCCGTGAACTCGGCTGCCGACAATGTCGTCGGTATCGCGATCATCCGGATGCTGCTTGATATCGTCGCCGGGTTCTGCCGGTCCTCGCCGCGGCCAAGTCGCCACGGCCCAAGCTCATCCGGCGAGCGGATACCGGCCCAGATGCAGAACTGCATCAGCTTGGCCGCGTCGATCACCGATCCGCCGCCCAGCGCCACCAGCATGTCTGCATCCGCCAGCCGCGCCGCCTCGGCGCCCGCGATAACGTCTGCGCGTGGAGAATGCGAAGCGACGGCGTCGAACACGCCGACACACAGTTTTCCAAGCTCCGCCGCCAGCCTTCCCGCCTGCCCCTCCGGACCGCCCAGCGACTTGGTCGTCACGATCATCAGGCGGGAGGCGCCGTAGCGCTTTGCCAGTTCACCTACCGCCTGCGCCGCCGGCTGCCCGTAGACAACCGCGTCCTGGCGCGGAAATCGGTGCGTGCCGGAAATCACCTGCGTCTGACCCTCGCCTTGCGCGGCGGACCATGGAACCAGTCGATGAGATAGTTCATCGCCTCCTCGTCATCGATCCCTTCCTCGGAACGAACCCGGCCCCGGGCGGAAAAGCCGCGGCGATGGACCTCTTCGCGGTCGCCGCAAACCAGATGGTGCCAGTCAGGAAGGTCCTTGCCCTCGTTGACCAGCCGGTAGGCGCAGGACTGCGGCAGCCAGTCGACCTCGGCGACGACCTTCGGCGTCAGCTTCACGCAGACCGGCACGTGCTTCTTGCGGTTGCGATAGTCGCGGCACTGTCCGGTTTGGCAGTCGAGCAGCTTGCAGGCGAGGCTGGTGAAATAGAGTTCCTTCGTGTCCTCGTTCTCGAGCTTCACCAGGCAGCACTTGGCGCAGCCATCGCAGAGCGATTCCCACTCCGACGAGGTCATCTCGTCGAGTTTCTTGGTCTTCCAGAAGGGCTGGCGCCGCGCACGCGTACTCATGGAACCCAATACTAGAACGGGTCCTTGAGTATGTCCTGCCATTCCTTGTGGCGCTGCAGCATGGCCTTGGTGAAGGGGCATAGCGGCACGATCCTGAGCCCGCGCGTCCGTACATCCATGACCATGTGCTCAACCAGCGCCTTGCCGACGCCCATGCCGCCAAGTTCATCCGGCACGCCGGTATGGTCGATAATGAGAATCTTTTCCCCTGCCCTGGAGAAGGTCATCTCCGCGTCGGGCTTGCCCTCGACCCGCGCGACGTAGCGTCCGCCGGTCGGCTTGTCCTCGCGTGTAATGACCACTTTGACCTTCGGGACTTCGACCAAGAGCAACTCCCTCGAACGCTCACCTTTGCGCGATCAGACAGCTTCGCGCGCAGGAAATAATGCATCGCAGCATAAGCGATGCGCGTGCACCAGCCGCCATTGCATCGCAATCTTTTTTCGAAGGGCGCGGCGGAAACCGGCCACTCTGACCACGGGCGGCTCGTGCAAACGGTTGCCTGTTTTTTTGAGAGCAGTTTGCATTTGTTGCGTCTTTTTTGCCGCGCTCATCGACAAGCCATACAGCCGGTATTGTGAATCCGCGTTCATTCTTCATAGTTGGTACCGGCGGGTAGGACCGTCGGACAGAACGCCATCCGTAAGCGAGAATGGCGTCAGGGGAGAGACACCATGAAAATTCGCACCCTTCGGGGCGCGTCCGCGCTTGCTCTTTTGTTCGGCGCTGGCGGGGCGGCTTTCGCGCAACAAACTGTGACGACAACGCAAGCGCCTGCCCCACAGGCTGGCGCCGTTGCGCAGGTTGACCAGACAGCGCCACAGGACCAGCCAGCCGAGGGCGAACGCGTCGTCGTCACCGGTTCGCTGATTGCAACCGCGCCCGAAGATGCGCCCAAGCCTGTCGAAGTCTTCACGGCCGAAGATCTGCAGCAGCAGGGCACGCCCAGCGTCACGGAATTCGTCCGCTCGCTGACGCTCTCCTATGGCGACGATCTCGGCTTCGGCCAGGCCTCGCCCGACGTTCCGCAAGGCTCGGGCTTCGGCAACGCGAACCTGCGCGGCCTGGGATCGAACGGCACGCTGGTTCTGATGAACGGCCAGAAGCTGGCGCCATGGAACGGATCCTTTGGAGCGGACATCAACACGGTGCCGATGGAAGCTCTGCAGGCGGTCGAGGTTCTGAAGGGCGGCGCATCGGCCACCTACGGCGCCGGCGCCGTCGGCGGCGTCATCAACTTCCGCACGCGCCGCGACATCGACGCACCGCAAATCTCGATAGAAAAGCAATTCTACGATGGCTCGGACGGCTTCCACAAGGTCGACTTCCTGACGGGCTGGGTTGGAGACACCAGCAACCTCCTCGTCTCGCTGTCGTACAGTCATGAAGACGGAATGCTGATGACGGAGCGCGATTTCTCCAATCAGCCTTTCAACATCAACCCGGCGCCGTACACCCTCACCGGCTCCAATCCCGGCCAGTTCCAGCCGGTCGTAACTTTCAGCCCTGCGACCGACGGCTTCCTGACTGATACCAATGCCATCACCATCAATTTCCCGGGCATCTACGACTATCGCTCTGCGTCGGACTGCACCGATGTCGGCGGCTACATCGCCAACGTCATCCAGCCGAATTCGCAGAACCTCGGTGTCGCTGGATTTCCGAATGCAAACTGCGCCTTCCCGCAGGCGCCATTCCAGAGCCTGGTGAACGAGAACACGAC
>DATBNA010000170.1:0-2844 GCA_036554545.1 Hyphomonadaceae bacterium | reverse complement strand
CTACCGTCCCTGGAACACCGGCGCGCGCTTCTCTGTCGCGGCCGTCATCGCTTCCTTGAAATCCGCCGTCGCATAGCATCTCTCCGATGCCCTGCGCTCCTCGGCCAATTGCGCGCGAAGATCGCCTGTCGCCGCCCCCTCCATCAACCGCTTTGTCTCGCGGATGGCAACCGTCGGGCCGCCGGCCAGTCGCTCCGCAAGCGCGGCGCCTGACTCGCCCAGCGCGTCGGCAGGATGCAGTTCCGTCACGAGGCCGCGGGCCAGCGCCTCCTGTGCCGACCAAAACTCACCCGTAAAGGCAAAGCGCTTCGCCTGCTCCAGGCCGATGATGCGCGGGAGCAGCCAGGTCCCGCCGGCGTCCGGACAGATGGCCATGCGGGTATAGGCGCATTGAAATCGCGCGCCGTCGGCAGCCAGGCGGAAGTCGCAGGCAAGCGCGAGATCGAGTCCGGCGCCAACCGCAGCGCCGTTCAGCAAGGCGATCGTCGGCGCGGGAAATCCCGCAACATCCAGGATCAAGCCATGCATCTCGTCGACCCATGGAAAGGTCGTGCTTTCGCCGCGCGCCTCCACTTCCGCCCATTCCGCGACGTCGCCGCCGGCGCAGAAGGCCTTGCCGTTGCCGGTGATCACGAGACAGCGCACGCCGTCTCTCGCTGCGCCGCGCAGCGCCTCGCGCAGCGCGAGGATCAGCGCCAGGTTCAGCGCGTTCCGCACATCCGGACGATCCAGCGTCACATAGCGGACATTCTTGCGGTCATCGGTGGTGAGCATGATGTTCCCCTAGGCGGTCCGGCAATTGGCGGTCCCGAGTCGGATCGATCAGGAAGCATCCCGTACCCGTTGTCCATCCGTCGAACGCCGTTCTTTTTGCCGTCCAGGCCGCATCCGGGCGGCCCCACTGCATTGACTAACCGTTCAATCAAATGATATTCTTCTATATAAATCAATGGTATAGATGAAGTTTTCCGAACAGAATTCGGTACTTAGCCATGGCCCGCAAGCAAACCGACGACGCCCGCCGCGTGCAGCTCCTGGAGGCGACAATCGAGTCGATCTCGCGACAGGGATTCGCGAAGACGACCCATGCGGGCATCGCCAAAGCGGCCGGGATTCCCGTCGTGGTCGTGCGCGAGTTCTTTCCCACGACGAGGGACCTCTTCGTCGAAACGCTGCGGCACATGGCGCTGGTGTACGAAGCCTCCTGGCGCGAACGGGTCTATCGGCAGACGACGCCCTATGCCCGGCTGAGCGCGATGATCGAAGCCGATTTCGATCCCCTCATGAGCGACCGCGAAGGCGCCATAGTCTGGTACGGATTCTGGCGCGAGGCGCAATGGCGGCCCGAATTGCGGCATGTTTGCGAAAAGCTGTCACGCGCCTACTTCGAGCAGTCCTGGACCGCTCTGCGTCAGCTTATCGAGGAAGGCGGCTATCGCGATCTCGATCCCGTCGAAATGGCGCATTCCTTCAACGCCATGATCAACGGCCTTTGGATCGAGATCCTGATCAACCCCGAAGGTTGCGATGTGGCTTTGGCCAAACGCACGCTCAGCGGCTTCCTGGCGCGCGCCTTCCCGCGGGAAGCCAGCGCCTGGATGGCGCTGTCGAGCGCTGCGTAGAGTACCCACAGACAAATCTCCAATAGCTGGTTTGCAGGAGGGAGCGGTCCATGTCGGCGACGGCATTGAAGGCGGATGGCGCAAGTTTCGCGAGCGGTTTCAGCCGCGAGACTTTGCCCGGTTGGACCTACAACAATGCCGAGTTCTTCGAGCTCGAACGGCGCCACCTGCTGCTGCGCCAATGGCAGATCGTCGGCCATGTGAACGACATCCCTAATCCCGGCGACTACGCGACACTGGACATGCTGGGCGAGCGCGCCTTTATCATCCGTGGCGTGGACGGCGCCGTGCGGGCGTTCCACAATGTCTGCCGTCACCGCGCCGCCGCCGTCGTGCGCGGCGAACTCGGACACTGCAGCCAAGCCATCCGCTGTTTCTACCACGGCTGGGCCTATGAGCTTGACGGCCGGCTCAAGGCGCTGCCCGCGGAGGCGACCTTCGCCAGCCTCAACAAGGCCGACTTCGGCCTGAAGCCGCTGGAGAGCGAGACCTATCTCGGCTTCGTCTTCATCCGTTTCCTGCCGGGCGGCGCCGGCGTGGCGGAGCGCTTCGCGCCCTACCACGACGAGCTCACCGCCTATCGCAGCGAACAGATGGTGCCGACCGGCCGAGCCTGGGATGTCGAGATTCCCGTCGACTGGAAGAACGTGATGGATAATTTTCTCGAGGGCTACCACGTGCCCGTCGGCCATCCGGGACTCTACCGCCTGTTCGGCAACAGCTACGAGGTCGATGCGGCGCCGGGCGACGTGAATCGTGCGATCGGCTGGCTGCGGGACAAGGAATCCTCGAACTGGAGCGAGCGCGCCTATCAGCGCCTGCGGCCCGACGTTTCTCATCTGCCCGACGGGCAGCGCCGGACTTGGCGCTACTATACGCTGCTGCCGAACGTCGCTTTCGACATCTATCCCGAGCAGATGGATTTCTTCCAGATCATCCCGATCGCCCCCGGCAGATCGCGCATGCGCGGCCGGGTGTACGGCCTGCCTTCCAACGACCGCCGCATGCAGGCCGCGCGCTGGCTGACCGGCCGCATCAACCACGATGTCTTTCTGGAGGACAACCATCTCATCGAGTCCGTGCAGATGGGCCTGGGCACCAGCGCCTACGGCCAGGGGTACTTCTCGGAGAAGGAGGTTTGCCTGCGGCAGTTCCACGACATGATCCGCGAGGCCATTCCCGTCGCCAACCAGGTGACGCCGCCGGACGCCGGAACCGTCGC
>DATBNA010000160.1:0-2267 GCA_036554545.1 Hyphomonadaceae bacterium | reverse complement strand
TCGGCGCCAATGGCGGCGGCGCGTTCGTGCTGTTCTATCTTCTCGGCCTGGTGCTGATCGTGTTTCCGCTGATGCTGGTGGAATTCGCCATCGGACGGCGGGGACGTTCGGATGCTGCGGATGCGATCGCCAGGGTCGCTGGGGAGGTGGGTGGATCGCGCCTGTGGGCGCTGGTCGGTTTCATGGGCATCGTCACCGCCTTCCTCATTCTGAGCTTCTATTCCGTCATTGGCGGCTGGGCGGTCGCTTACGCGGTGGACGTCGCGAGCGGTGGCCTTGACGGCCTCGATGCGCCGGCGGCGCAGGCGCGGTTCGATGCACTGATGTCGGCGCCAGTGACGATGGCGGCCTACCATCTGTTGTACATGGCGGCAGTTGCCTTCATCGTGGCACGGGGAATTACCGGGGGCATCGAGAAAGCCTGCAAGCTCCTCATGCCCATCCTGATCGTTCTGATCGTCGGGCTCGGTTTGTTCTCATCAGCAATGGGGGACGTCGGCGCGACGCTGCGGTTTCTGTTTCGCCTCGATCCTGCGCACTTGACGCTGAACGCTGCACTCGATGCCCTCGGCCTCGGCTTCTTCTCGATCGGTGTCGGCCTGGCATTGATGATCACATACGCCGCCTATGCCGGCGATACAGCGGTTTCGCTGGCTGCGGGGTTTGCCATATTCCCCATCGTGTTTGCGGAGGGGCTCAACCCGGCCAGCGGCCCCGGCCTGATGTTCGTGACGCTGCCGCTCGCCTTTGCGCGTATCCCCGGCGGTGTCGTCGCCGCGTTCGGCTTCTTCCTGCTGCTGATTGTGGCCGCAATCGCCTCCGGTATTTCCATGCTGGAGATGCCGGTCGCGGCGCTTTCACGGCGCGGATGGTCGCGCGCGAGGGCAACGGTTGCGACCGCGGCGGCATGCTGGGTCTGCGGTCTGGCGACAGTACTGTCGTTCAACGCATGGGCGGGCTGGCATCCCCTGTCATTCGTACCGGCCTTTGCAAAGGCTACGGTCTTCGACCTGCTCGACCACCTCACGTCCAACATCATGTTGCCGCTCGGCGGCTTCACTCTTGCCCTGTTCGTGGGCTGGATTCTGCCCGCGCGACTGGTCGCCGAGGAGACCGGGCTTGCGCCGCAAGCCGCACGCATTCTGCGGCTGCTGCTGCGCTTTATCGTTCCGACGTGCATCGCTGTCGTGGCGCTCTTTCCTCTGTTAGCGGCAAAGGGCTGAGAGCGGTTGCCGGCAATCTTGTTCCTAGGCGTGCGAACCGAGCAGTTTTCGTCGGATCAAGTCGCCCGCGGGCTCGGATCGGCGGTCTGCCTGCGACTGTGCATCCACGATCACGTCAGTGGACATTGTCAGATCGGATTCCCCATCGGAGTTGCTCCGGGCATCGGAAGCCGTTCGTCCCGGCTCGACGCAGCGATGGTCACGCCGGCCCAAAAAGAAGCCACTCGCTGGCACAACTTCTGGCGTAAGGCATCGCGCCGACAACGTTGCTGCGGCGCCGCTGGCTTGCTCTATGCGCCCCCGATAAGAATTCCAGCGGCGAGCACCAAGGCACCACCCAGAACGACCTGGAAAGTCGCGCGGAAGAAAGGCGTCTCCATGTATCGGTTCTGAACCCAAACGATGGTCCAGAGCTCGATGAAGACGACAATCAAGGCGATTACTGTCGCTGTCCAGAATTCGGGGATCAGGTACGGTAGCGCGTGGCCCAATCCGCCAATGGTGGTCATTACGCCTGACGCCAGCTCGCGCTTCCAGGGCGGACCCCGCCCTGAGAGCTTCCCGTCATCGTGAACGGCCTCCGTGAACCCCATGGAGATGCCGGCACCGACCGAAGCCGAGAGACCGACAAGAAAAGTCGTCCATGGGTTGTGCGTGGCGAAGGCGGTGGCAAAGATTGGCGCCAGGGTAGACACCGATCCGTCCATCAGGCCGGCGCGTCCAGGCTGCACCCAGGTCAGAATGAACCGCCGACGGGCGAGCAGATCCTCCTTCGCCCGCTCGGCATCGCGCAGGTAGCGCTCCGTGAGCCTTCCCGCCGCCGCCTCATGACCAGCCTCGGCGCGCGCCAGATCGCCGAGCAGCTTGCGGGTTTCGGCGTCGGTGGCGCGAGCCGCCGCAGCTGAATAGAACTGCTCAGCCTGGCGCTCCATGTCGGCAACCTCCTGCCGGATCCGATCGAGACCCAGGTTCTCGACCAGCCAAACCGGCCGGCGGGCAAAGAAGTCGGCGACATGCTCTCGTCGGAGGGGTACCACGAAGTCC
>DATBNA010000119.1:0-5022 GCA_036554545.1 Hyphomonadaceae bacterium | reverse complement strand
AACGTGTGGGAAGGGGCTGCCTCCTTTGCCCGGCAGTTTGCCGACCAGAACGTTCGGCTTCGCGCCGCGCTGACCTACACCACGGCCACCAGCGGGGCAGGGCTTACCGGCTTCGGCGACTATGAGGCGCTGGGCGCCGGGCTCGAACTCGAGAGCGGCAAATGGTCCACAGGGCTCCGGTGGCTCTCCAGCAACAACGCCCAGGATTCCGGGAATGGCGACTACCAAGCATGGGAGGCCGGGATAGTTCGCTCATCCGGGCTTTGGAAAGTTGGGGTCGAAGCTGGTTGGGCAGAAGACCAGCTTTCCACGGTAGAAGGGATGTCCTGGTTGATAGGGGCCAGCCGGAAGTTTGGCGATCAGGCAGAGATCGGCGTCGCCTGGACCTATGGAGATGCCGACATTCCGGTACTGCAAGGAATCGGGCTAGGCCGCACAAATGCCGGAAATGACGGGCTAGTCCTCGAACTCACTGTGCGGAATTAGTGACACCCGATAGGGAATCTTCCCTCTTTCAGGGCCAATTAATTCTCGTTAACTTTTATGTCGCGACTCGCGCGTATTATGCGGGTTGAGAGGGCCGGACATGCGTATTTCCGCATCAATCTTGTGTCTCGCCGCAACCTTGGCCGCGGCGCCCGCCTTTGCCCAGGCAAAGGACGGCGAAGCTGTGTCCGGGCCGCAGACGCTGGCCAGCCAGCCCTCGTCGACTACCACTCCGGAAACCCAGCTGAATGCTGAATCGCCCCGCCTCAACCTCGGGGCCAGCTTCAACAAGGGTACCGAGACCTCGGTCCTGCCGCTCGCGCCGATCGAAAAGGATCAGCTGGAGCTGTCGTGGAAACCGGGCGGCAAGTGGGGCATCACGCTCGACCTGACCAGCCGCTCCGAGAACGACATCCTGCCCAAGGAAGAATTCGCCGCGGGCCTCAGCTATCAGGTCACCCCGCGCTTCCGCTTCGGAGGCGGCGTTACCCTCAAGGGCGACTCCCTTTCAAAGCCGATGACGACGTTCAAGGACGAGGTCAGCGAGACGACGGTCCGCGTCGAGTCGGCTTTCTCGTTCTAGTCTCTCCAGCCTGACATCACCGCTTCGATCGACGCCCATCCGGCAGCGTGCGCCATTGCGCGCGCAGCGTTGTGGTGTGTGACCCCGCCAAGCGCATAGAGCGGCAGCGGTGCAGTGCGCGCAATCTCGCGGAAGCGCAGGGCGCCCATGGGCGCGCCCGCCGACGGACTGGCGCTGGCGAACACCGCGGAAAGTATGACGGCGTCGACGCCGAACTGCTTCGCCTTGCCGATCGCTTGCGGCGAATGAGCGGAGACGGTTTCGATCCAGCGCGAATTGTGCGTCCGGACGCCCGTCAGCCTCGCCTCCGGCCAGTGGATGCCGTCAGCCCGGATTCGCTGCGCAAGCTGGGGATCGGCGGACACCAGAAGCGTGAGCCGCCTGCGCTTGCAGATCGCAGCCAGCCGAGCGCCAACCTCGAAGCGGTTTTTCGCACCATAATGGCGGTAGATGACGCCAAAGCGGGCCGGAAGCTTTTCAACGATGCGCTCGGGCTTCGGCGTTCGCTTGGGGTCCGTCATGAACCAGGCGCGGGGCAAAAGGCGGCCATTGCGCGCGAAGGCGGGCTTCGCAAGGCGAGAGGCGGCAAGAAGCCTGCGGACTTGCGCTTGCGGCTTCGCCGGTTGAGAGAGGGCCATGGCCGAGGACCTGTTCCGCACCATTGCCGATGCTCGCGCAGACGTTCTTGCGCGCATCGCATCCGCCGCCAAGGGCGCCGGGCGGGATCCGGCTTCAATTGCGCTGACAGCGGTCTCAAAATCGCAGCCGGACGAACGCATCGAGGCCATGCTGGCGACCGGCCAGCGGGTCTTTGGCGAGAACCGCGTGCAGGAAGCGCAGACACGCTGGAGCCCGAGGCGTGCAGCGGGTCTCGATCTCGAGCTTCGTCTGATCGGGCCCTTGCAGACCAACAAGGCGAAGGATGCTGTCGCCCTCTTCGACGTCATCGAGACGCTGGACCGGCCGAAGCTGGCTGCGGCGCTGGCCGATGCGGCGGCCAAGACAGGCAGGACGCCGAAGCTGTTCGTCCAGGTCAACACGGGCGAAGAGGAACAGAAGGCCGGCATCGTGCCGGGCGAAGCGGACGCCTTCGTTGCATCCGTGCGCCGCGACTATGGCCTCCAGCCTGAAGGCCTGATGTGCATCCCGCCGGCCGACGAGCCGCCAGGGCCTCACTTTGCGCTGCTCCGCAAGATCGCGGCCCGCAACGGGCTGGGGAGCCTTTCAATGGGGATGAGCGCCGACTACGAGATCGCCGTCCTGTTTGGCGCAACGCACGTGCGCGTAGGCTCGGCCCTTTTCGGCTCGCGCAGCTAGTCCACGGCCGGACGCGTCAGGCCCCAAGCCAGCATTATCTGCGCGGCTGCGTATGTGATCCACACAGATCCGACAGGAACCTCGACATCCCTGAACATGCCCATCGCGATCAGCGTGTCCGACAACATGAAAAGTACTGCCCCGACGCGAGCGAGCAGCGGCGACCTGGATAGAAGGGCAAGCATCACCATGAACGAGATGACGAGCTGATAGACCAGCGCCGGTGCGGTTAGCGCTTCCATGCCCGGGGCCAGCCAGACGCCGAGGACGATCGAGACGCCGAGAACGCCCATCGCCAGCGGCCATGCGGCGATGTTCGGCCCGTCGCGGCGGATCAGATTCACAAACGCGGCCGCGTAGCAGATGTGCGCCGCTCCGAAGGCGGCCATGCCGAAGACGAATAGCCCGTCGAGCTCGAGGAGAACGTCGCCGGCGGATGAAAGGAGCAGTCCCCAGCCGGCAAGCCAGGCGCGCTGGCTCAGGGCGTAGAGTCCCAGCACCACGATGCCAGCGGCCTTCCAGGTCGGACCCCAGGGCTGTTCAAGCCTCACCCATTCGTTGGCGAGATGCGAAAGGGCGATTAAGGCGCCCGCAAAGAACAGGAGCGTCGGGGCGTTGTTCCGGCGTGCGACCGCTTCGGTCATTGGAAAATGCTAGCGGACCGCTGCAGACCTGTCGATTTCACGCAAGGGAAGAGGGACTAGGGCAAAACCCTCAGGACGTCGCCCGGCTTCGCAATGCGAAGCAGGGCGAGCAGGTCATCGCGGGAGCAGGCAACGCAGCCTTCCGTGGGACTGAAATCTTCGCGCGCGACATGGAGGAAGATGGCGCTGCCTTTGCCGGCGATGACGGGATCGTCATTGTAGCCGAGTACGACGATCAGGTCGTAGACATGGTCCTCGCGCCAGAGGCTTTCGTGCGAGGCCGCAAGAGGCAGGGTGACCTGCCTGTTGTAGTCTGGATGCGCCGGGTCGTCGCACCAGCCGATATTTGGCTGCAGCGAGATGACAGGAAGTTGAGTGACCGGCTTTTCCAGCCTGTCCGGACGCCAGAAAACCTGGCGCATCGGCCAGTCGCCGAGCGGCGTTGCGCCGTCGCCTTCGCGCTTCGATCCCGCAATTACAACGCCGCTGCGGCCCAGCGCGCAGCGCACCTCGCGGCCCGGCCATTTGAGCGCGCCCTGCGAGGTTGCCTCAAAAGCCGGTGTCCGGATTTCCGCCATGGCTTCCTTGCCCGCTTCATCCTACCTAGACTTGGCGCGCGCCACACGGAAGATGCGGCGCCGGGAGGACGGAATGACCACCGCCAAGACGATCCTGCTCGTGGATGACGACGCCGAGCTGCGTGAGGCGCTGGCCGAGCAGTTCGAGCTGCACGAGGGCTTCAGGGTCGAGCACGCCGGCTCGGCCGGGGAGGGCATCCGCAAGGCCGAGGAATCCCGCGCCGATCTGGTCATTCTCGACGTCGAGCTGCCCGACATGGATGGCCGCGACGCCTGCCGCCTGATGCGAAAACACGGCATCGCCGCCCCCATCGTCATGCTGACCGGCCAGACAACGGACGCCGATGCGATCCTCGGTCTCGATTCTGGCGCCAATGACTACGTGACCAAGCCGTTCAAGTTCTCGGTCTTGCTGGCCCGCGTCCGCGCCCACCTGCGGACGTTCGAGCAGAGCGAGGATGCGACCTTCAGGCTCGGGCCCTATGAGTTCCGCCCGGCCGCAAAGCTCCTGATCGACGAGAAGGAACGCAAGATCCGGCTCACCGAGAAAGAGACCAACATCCTGAAGTATCTCTATCGCGCCGGGGGAAAGCCTGTGGGGCGCGAGGAGTTGCTGTCAGAAGTCTGGGGCTACAACGCCAACGTCACCACACACACGCTCGAGACGCATATCTACCGCCTGCGCCAGAAGATCGAACCGGATCCGGCGAATGCGAGGCTGTTGCTGACCGAGAGCGGCGGGTATCGACTCCAGGCCTAGGCGCAGCCTTCCACATACTGGATGCTCGGGCCGCCGGCGTGGATGGCGCCGACTTTCCCCGTGCCGTCGATCTCGTAGACGATGCCGCGTGCGGTCACGTCCTGCACATAGGGTTCGCTGCGCGGGCCGCCCTTCCACCAGGTGATGTATTCGGCGGGTGCGTCCTGGTATTTGTGCGGCGAGGCCTTCGCTTCGGCGCCATAAGCGGCCATCACGGCGGAAGGCGTGTCGCCGAGGCCGAGGCCCTTGTCGGTCTTCAACGTCGAAATCTCACCGACCGTAATGCGCGTGAGCTTGCCGGCTTCGATCATCACCCACAGACCGTCTGGCGCGCGCTGCGGCTGGAACTCGATGCACTCGCTCCCCGGGATGCCGACGGCGTCGGGGGTGCGCGTGTCGCCAGCTGCGGCGACGACCTCGTCCTTTGTCATGCCGATTTTCAGCGGTCCGATACCATCAGCTGTGAGCACGTCAAAGGCTGCGGCAGGCGATGGCGCCGCCGTTTCGGCCGCGGGCGCCGGTTCATCGGCCGACGGCGAGCACGCGGCGAAGACGATGGCGGCAAGCAGAGCAAGGCGCTTCATGAAACGGGTTCCGGCATTCTGTTCGGTCCAGCATTTATAGTCTGGCGCGAGGGGCTGACGACTAGACAGG
>DATBNA010000083.1:0-6917 GCA_036554545.1 Hyphomonadaceae bacterium | reverse complement strand
GCGCATGGGACTCGCGGCGGAGACTGCGGTGAAGCAGGTGAGGGCGTCGGCATCAGGCGCGTATCGCGGGCCGCGCTGGATTGCCTATGTGATCACGCCTGCAGCGGGGTTGCGCGCGTTTGGCGGCGAGGCCGGAAAGTTCGTTGCCGACAATCAGCCCGAACCGACGCATGCGATGCCGGGCAACACCGGCGCGAAGCTGCGGGGCTGGAAGATCCACGCCTCGCAGGAACACTACGTGCAGGAGGCCTACGGCTTTCCGGACTGGCTGCTCTACGCGCTGTGGGACCAGGAGTTCTATCGCGTCGTCGATCTCGACGCGCCGCAATAGGAAACGGCCCGGCGGTAAGGCCGGGCCGTCTGCATTCAGATCAGGTCTGAGATCAGTTGTAGATCTCGAACAGGCCGGCAGCGCCCTGTCCGCCGCCGATGCACATGGTGACGACGCCGTACTTGGCCTTGCGGCGCTGACCTTCGAGGAGAAGGTGGCCGGTGCAGCGGGCGCCGGTGACGCCGTAGGGGTGGCCGATCGAGATCGAGCCGCCGTTGACGTTGTATTTGGCGGGATCGATTTCGAGCTTGTCGCGGCAATAGAGGCACTGCGAGGCAAACGCTTCGTTCAGTTCCCAGAGGTCGATATCCGAGACTTTGAGGCCATGGCGCTTCAGCAGGCGCGGGATCGCGAACACCGGGCCGATGCCCATTTCATCGGGCTCGCAACCGTGGACCGCGAACCCACGGAAGGCGCCGAGCGGCTTGAGGCCGCGCTTCTCGGCTTCCTTGGCTTCCATCAGGACGAGGGCCGCGCCGCCATCAGAGAACTGCGAGGCGTTGCCGGCGGTGACGTATTTGCCTTCGGCGATTTTCTGGCCGCCCTTGAAGACAGGTGGGAGTTTCTGGAGATCAGCAAGAGTCGTCTGGGGGCGATTGCACTCGTCCTTGGTGACGGTGACGTCCTGGATCGTGACTTCGCCTGTGTCCTTGTTGGTGACGGCCATCTTGGTCGCCATCGGGACGATCTCGTCCTTGTATTTGTTTGCGGCCTGCGCGGCGGCCGTGCGCTGCTGCGACTGGAGCGCGTACTCGTCCTGCTTCTCGCGGCTGACGCCATAGCGCTCGGCGACGATCTCGGCGGTCTCGATCATGGTCATGTAGATTGCCGGGATCTTCTTCAGGAGCTTTTCGTCGAGCGCGCGGTTGCGACCGTCCGGAGCGTTCGGCGGCTTGGGTCCGAACTGGACGAGCGAAATCGACTCGACGCCGCCGCCGACCATGATGTCGGCGCCGTCGCGGATCTGGTGAGCGGCGAGGGCGATGGCGTTGAGGCCCGAGGAGCAGAAGCGGTTGATCGTGCCGCCGGCGACCGAGGTCGGCAGGTCGGCCCAGAGCGCGGCCTGGCGGGCGATGTTGCCGCCGGTGGCGCCTTCAGGGTTGGCGCAGCCGATATAGACGTCCTCGACTTCCTTCGGGTCGAGCTTTGCACGTTCGACGGCGTGTTTGATCGCATGACCGGCAAGCGCCGCGCCGTGCGTCATGTTGAATCCCCCACGCACCGATTTCGCCAGCCCCGTCCGAGCCGTCGAAACGATTACCGCCTCACGCATAAGAGTCCTCCGTACCGGTCCTTCAGATGATCAGTACCTTAAGCGCCAGATTTTCGAGGAACGCAACAGGACGCGCCCGGCAGGAATAAACCTGCCGGGCGCGCGGGTGGCGAGGGGTGTCATCCTCGCACTTGGCCTGTTTCCGGGGCTGGATCAGCCCGGCGCCGGGGTCGTGGTGGTCGTTGTGATCGTCGTGGACGGTTCAACAACCGGGGTATTGCGGATCGCCTCGAGCTGGGCCGCAACGATGTCGGCGGTGGTGTAGCGCTTCTTCTTGGCGACCACTTCCTGGACTTCCGGGGCGATCGGGTTGTCAGGATCGAGCGCCGGGCGGCCGGAGACCGGCGTGATGGTTTCGGTCCTGGTTTCGACCGTTGCGTCGGCGCGTTGTTCGACCTTGGTGTCGACGGTGACCTGCTGCCTGTTTTCCGGCGGCTGTTCGTCAGCCGGTTTAGCGGACACGGCTGCGGTCGCTTCCGCTTCCGCCTTGTCGGTCAGCTTTTCGGTCTCGATGGCGCCGAGGACTTGCGACGGCGCGATGCCTTCGACCTTGACCGAACCTTCAGTGCTGGTTTCGGCGGTGACAGGCGGTTGTTGAGGTTGCTGCCCGTAGGCAGGGGCCACGGCGAACGCAAGCGCGAGCGCCGAGGACGCGAGAAGGAGTTTCATGGCCGAGCCTTCCTGTTGTCGAATTGTGAAGAGGAAAGGCGGGAACCCGGCTTGCGTTCCAAGTCTTTCGGTAAAGTAACATCATCGACTTGTGGCGTCGGGCCGTGCGCTGCTTCGGGCTCCTCGATGTGGTCGGCGACGTAGGCGCCGCGCTTGCCGGCGCGGGCGGGCCTGTCGATGGTCGTGTCGCGGGTGGTGAAGAGTTCGAGCTGTGAGTTGAGTTCGGCGCCGATGCAGATGGCGTAGGCGGAGAGCCAGAACCACATGAGGAGGATGGCGACGGCGGCGAGGGAGCCGAAGGTGGCGTTGTAGGCGGCGAAGTTGTCGAGGAAGATGGAGAAGACGATGGAGGCGATGAGCCAGACGATGGAGGCGACGATGGCGCCGGGGATGATCCAGCGCCAGCGGGCGTGGGTCCGGGAGGGGGCGATCCGGTAGATCATCGCGGTAGCAGCGAGGAACAGCGCGATCATCAACAGCCAGCGGACGGCGCGGATGGCGGCTTCGAGAAAGGCGCCGAGATAGAGCGCTTCGAGGATCGGCGGGACAGCCGCGATGGCGGCCATCGACACGCCGACGAAGACGATGCCGGCGAGTGTGAAGCCCAGCGAAATCAGCGTCAGGCGGACAAAGTTGCGCTTTTCCTTCTCGTGATAGGCCATGTTCATGGCGTTCATCAGCGCGGAAACGGCCCCCGAGGCGGACCAGATCACGAGCAGGATGGTGATGACCGCGCCAATGGTCAGGTCCTGCTTGGGCTGACTGGCGATAGCGACCATCTGGTCGGCCACCAGATCGAAAGCGTCCGGGGCGACTTCGCGCACCGCCTGGAGCTGGGGCCCAAGGGACGCCATGTCGTTGAACAGCCCCCAGAGCATCAGCAGGGCGGCCATGGCCGGGAAGACCGACAGGAAAGCGTAGAAGGCGATGCCGGCCGCGACGAGGCCGATATGGTCGGCCATGGCGCGTCCGCCGGCGCGGATGACGATGGACCGCCAGTCCCTCAGGCGGATTTCGACAGGCGAATCCACGTCATGGCGGTTTTTCATCTCCTGCGGCAACGCCGCGCCGCCGGGGGCGGTTCCGTTCGCAGGCGGCTGTCGTAACGTCGGCGTCATGAGTCGAAATCTTCAGGACTTCAAACAGAAGCCCGTGCCGTCTTCGGCGGAGGCGCTGGCGCGCAAGCGCGGATATCGCGAGGAAGTGCGTATCGACTTCGCCGGAGACCTTGCGAAAGAGGCATGCGTCGAGGTCAGGTCGCTCGGGCTGTCGGGGGACAACCACTACAGGACGCCGCGCAACCCGCCTTACTATGTCCGCGTGCCCGGCTCGATTGCGGAGCTCTATCTGCGTGAATCGGTAGCGGCGAGGCTGGTCGAGATCAATCACCGGCTGAAGCCGCTGGGGATGGAGCTCTACCTGTTCGATGCGTGGCGGCCGCAGGCGATCCAGCGTTACTTCCACGATGTGTGGTTTCCGGAATGGCTGGTGAAGCGACAGCCGCATCTGTCCGGCCAGGCGCTGGTCGATGAAGTGGAGAAGTACTGGGCGGCGCCGACGGCCGGCGAGAATTCGCCATCGCCGCATTCGACCGGCGGGGCAGTGGACCTGACGCTGATCTTCAGCGAAACGCGCCAGCCGCTCTACATGGGCGGGATCTTCGACGACCTCACCGAGGATGCGTGGACCGATGGCTTCGAGCGGCGCGAGCCGGTGTCGATGTCGGATGATGAGGCAAGAGCCAACCGCAGGCTCCTCTACTGGTCGATGACGGAAGCGGGCTTCGCCAACAACCCCACGGAGTGGTGGCACTATTCCTGGGGCGACCAGCTCTGGGCGAGATTATGGGAACAGCCGGCTGCGCATTACGGCGCGTGCAATCCGACGGGGCGCCCAGATCTGTAGGGTTACGCGTTTTAAGGTCTGGGCAACCAAAAGCGGCGACAGTGCCTCCTCCAACGCGGGGAGAGCATGCTTCCGGAATTCATCAAGCATATCGCCTCGGATACTGGCCTGAACCAGAAGAAAGCCAAGGCTGCCCTGGGCATCGTGCTGAATGCCGCGGAAAGACAAGGCGCTCCTCTGGCGGACGAGATTTTCGAGCGAGTTCCCGGCGCGCGCGTGCTGGCCGCCAATATGGGCGCGCAGGTCGGCGCAGCGACGGGCGTTATCGCAAGGCTGATCGAGCAGACGCCCGGCGGGCGCAGGTCGGTCACCGAGCAGATGATCCGGAGCCTTCAGCGTGAAGGCCTCGGCAACAATGAGATCAGCGCACTGTTCCCGGCGATCGGTGCGTTCGCGTCATCCGTGTTTGGCGTTCAGGGCGTCGGCCATCTCGGCGACATGCTCGGAACGTTCAACACCGGAACGGCTGTAAAAGTAGCGTAAGAGTATTGTAGAGTTACGGTGTGGGGCGGGCGGTCCATTCGGGCTGCCCGCCTTTTTCTTGCGTGGTGTGCAAGGGATTCACCGGAGAATTCCGAGGGTTATACCTGATCTACGCGGCCCCCCCTTCCTTTACAGAAAAAAACTCCCACTTCCTGGGAACCGAATGAGCTCGACATGAGTTCTTTGGCTGGTCTTCCCGGCGATGGCGGTCTTATCCGTCCCCCCCGACCCCCCGAGACTGCCCGCCGGGAAGATACTTCACCCCAGTAGAGTTCAGAACCAAGACCCTCGGGCGCGTCAGGTCATTGCCGATTGGCTGGATGCGCCCGAGTTGTCTTGCGTTGCTGACGTCAGCCGCTGGCAGGCTGTGAGTATCTGGCCGCAATCGCTGCGCGGATTTCGGCATCGGGGGCAAGCATGGCCGCCGCGCGATAGCCGATTTCCGCATTGCTGGCGTCGCCTTTCTGCCGGGCGAGTTCGGCGCGCCCGAGGGCGACGCGCCAGTCTTCAGGAGCAAAGGCGGCGAGCTGGTCCAGTTTCGCGCCGGCTTCCTTCGCGCTGCCCATGTCGATGAGGCAGAGCGCATGATCGCCGAGGGCAGGGACAGACCACGGATCCTTCTTCAGGTCGACGGCGGCCTCGGCGCAGCGCGCCGTGTCGAGCTTCACCAGCTTGGCCAGCGATACCGGCTGGTCCTTTGCGGAAGGGGAAGGAGGAGCGATGGCAGGCGTCAAAGCCGGCGTGGTTTCGACGGACGCGACGACCTGTTTTGCCTCTGGCGGCGCCGGCGGCTGTTCTTTCGGTACGATCGGCCTTGCCGTCATCAGCGACGCGCCGCCTGCTTTGGGATCCGCAAGCTTCGTCTTCACAACCACCGCGTTGCGATAGATCACCGCGGAGGCTTCGCCGAAGGCGGCGCCGCTGAGCTTCAGCTTTCCATCGGCGGCTTCGACATGACGGATCATCGAACCGGGCGACGGCTCGAGCACCAGCTTCGCCAGCGCAAGGCCGGTGAGGTCGAGGACCAAATCGTCGCCTTCAACCCTGGCGGTCGCCGAGGCGGGCTGCCGGGACAGCTTCACGAGGATGGAAAAGGTCTCGCCGTCCTGGCTGACCTGGATGTCGTCGATGCGGGCCGGTTCGGAGGGGCCCGTTTGCGCGAAAGCGGCCGGCGTCGCGGCGAGCACGAAGGCGGCGAGGCAGGCGGAAAGGAATCGCATCCGCTTCATGCTTCCAGCCGGTACCGTCCAAGGGGTTAACCGCGAGTAAGCGGTTCTTAACGGGGCGGGAGACCGCGAGGGCAGGCACGTTGAGAGGCCCCCCTCTGTCTCCCCCTCCAGGGGGAGGACCCTGCAGGATCTGCCTGGAAACGGTCTTATGCTGGATGCTGCAACCAGGATCGCAGTTCAGCTCCTCAAAAACTCACGACAGGGGGCAGGCCTCGAGGAAATCGGCGATGGCCTGGCGCTCGCTGTCGTCGACCGCATCCAGCGGCAGGGGCGACAGCCGGCTGGAGTCATCAAGGCTGAGTTCGCCGGAGAGGCTGAGGGCGACCAGGATCGGGTCGGACGCCGGAACGACGGTTTCCACCAGCATATGATCTTCCTGCATCCGGCTGAGCCTGCCGGTGAAGGATTGCTCCTCGCCGCCGCTGGTCAGGGTGAAGGGCCAGTCCTTTGGCTTGCGGCCGAGGATGAGGCGATCCAGCACGATGGTGACCTTGCCGGTCGAACGGCATTCGAAGGTGATCGCCACTTCCTCGTTTCCGGCGGCGCCATAGCGAAGGCGGGGCGCATCGTTGCGGCCTCGGCTGTCGAACAGCCAGGTGTGGGCGTCCAGCCCGGCGGGGCCGAGGTCAGACGCCCTGGGGACAGGAGGGGTAACCTCGGACGAGTCGATAATGACCTCCGAGCCTTCGGGCGTGCAGGCGGCGAGGACAAAGGCCAGAACTGGGGCTAAGGCTGGGAGGAAGGTCGGTTTCATTCCGTTACTACGCTCGCGCGAATCCTGAGGTTGCGGGCTCGGCGAGGGAGATATGCATGAGCGCGGCGGCAGAGACGAGTGCGAGAATTGTTTCGGCTGCGAGTCTTGTCGCCGCAGGATCGGGCTCGCCTGATGCGGCGCGCTGTTCGGCCGCGGCCATCGAGGCGCTGTCAGGCGTGGCTGACGCAGCCGGCCCGGGGTTCAGTATGACATCGCTGACGCTGGATGTGACGTCGGCGAAGCTGGGGCCCGGCGACATCTCGATCCGCACTC